>CATLGL010000129.1 GCA_949935895.1 uncultured Clostridia bacterium | reverse complement strand
AGAAGATATTAAAAAAGAAGTTAATGATATATATGACAATTGGTTGCCAGTTGCATTAGATTTATCTAATAAGTGTTTATGGAATCAATTTTAAGGCATTAAATATTTTAGACATATAATTTGTTATCTAAAGATTAAAAATTTGTATATGGGCATCCTCGTAAACGTGAGAGGTATTTGTGAGGATGTTTTCAAAATATTTTCTATTTAACTTGACAACTATTTGTCAGTATGTTATAATGTAAGAAATTTATTATAGAAAGGAGAAAATTTATGGAAGAAGTAAATGAAATGGCGTTGACTGAATTAGTAACTCAAAATTTACCAACAATTAATTTTGATTACTCAAAAATAGACGAAGAAACATCAACAATAATGAAAAATGCAGAGGTGTCAATGCAAGTAAGTGCAGTAAATACAAGATATGTTTTTGGAGAGCAGTTATGTAAAGTACAAGATAAATTAGCTGGAAATAATCAATATAATGGATATTTTGAAGAGTGGTATTCTGCACTAGGATTAAAAAAAAGTTTTGTTTATGATACAATAAATTACTATAAGGTAGTTTGTCAGACAAACTCACAAAAAATTTTAAACTTACCAATTACTAAAGTTAAAGAACTTGCAAAATTAACATTTGACCAACAAAAAGAGGTTATTGAAAATGTACCACTTGACGAACTTGATAGAGAGCAGGTTCGAGAACTTACAAAAAAAGTCAAAGAAGCTGGACAATACAATGAAGACCTACTTAACGAAATACGCCAAAAAGATGACAAAATCAAAACAAAAGAGGCTGAAGCACAACAATTACAAGAAGAAAAAGATAAAAAAGACCAAGAAATTGCTGAATTAAAAGCAAAACTACAAGAAATGGAAGAAAATTTCCAACCAGTTGAAAAAGTTGAACCAGAAGTTGTAGAGAAAATTGTTGAGGTTGAAAAGGTTGTAGAAGTAGAGAAAGAAGTTGTACCAGAGGATATTAAAGAAGAATTGGAAACTTTAAGAAAAATAGCCAAAGAAAGAAATGAAATTCCAGAGCATATAAAAAATGAATTATTTTCTTTAAGAGAACAGGTTGCAGAAAAAGATGCTTTGTTAAATGATGCAAAAGATACAGTTGAAGCAATTGCGACTGCAACAAATTCAAAGTTCGGAACACAAAAGGTTGATTGGAATTTGTTAGGAGATATTGTTTCACATTTTTTAGGTGGAGCAAGCGAATATTCTTATATGGAAACTGCATATAAAGAAGAATCAATTCAAAAAAAGAACTATGTAAAGACACAAGTAGATAAAATAGAGAAATGGGTACTTCAAATGAAACAAATGATGAATGAATCACTTACAATAGGAAATGTAATTTATTCAGATATAAATTATGAAGTAAAAGATATGGAGGAATAATTATGGAAAATATTATAAGCAATTTTAATGGAAAATCATTAGAAAATATGTCAAGTAGCGAAAAGATGGATATAATGTTACAAATGCAAGCAGGGTTTCAAAATTCCGTTGTTAG
>CATLGL010000128.1 GCA_949935895.1 uncultured Clostridia bacterium | reverse complement strand
CCTTTATCAAAATAGCAAATACTATATTTTCTTTTACAATTCTCATGGTCTTTTTAGCTAAATGAATCGCCTCCACTATTTTAGATGGTTCATCTGTCATTAATACAACATCTGCTGCTTCTATTGCACTATCGGCACCTAATCCCCCCATTGCAATTCCCACATCGGAAATCGCTAAAACTGGGGCATCATTAATGCCATCTCCTACAAATGCCAATTTACCTTTTTTACTTTTTTCTTTTCGTAAACTTTCTACTTTTTCTACCTTTCCATCTGGTAGCAATTCTGTATAAACTTTATCTAACCCTAATTTATTGGCAACACTCTCTCCTACCTTTTTTCGATCGCCTGTTAGCATAATTGTTTGCTTAATATGATTTTCTTTTAAGGTTTTTATGGTATCGATGGCATCTTCTTTTATTTTATCTGCAATTACCAAATAACCTACATATTGGCCTTCGATTGCTACATATAAAACGGTACCTATCTCATCACATTGGGTGAATTGGATTTGTTTTTCCTCCATTAGTTTCTCGTTTCCAACCAATACGTCTCGTTCCCCAATTTTAGATACAATCCCAAGTCCTGATAGTTCTTCTGTTTTTATGATTTGTTTGGCATCGATTTCTTTATGATACGCTTTTTTTACCGATACAGCAATTGGATGATTGGAGTAATTTTCACTATATGCTACCATTTTTAATAATTCTTCTTCACTCATATCCATTGCTTTGATTTTTTGGACTTCAAAAACCCCTTCTGTTAAGGTTCCTGTTTTATCAAATACGATTATTTCTGTATTGGCTAATTGTTCTAAATAGTTACTTCCTTTTATCAAAATTCCTCTTTTAGATGCTCCTCCAATTCCGCCAAAGAAACTTAATGGTATGGAAATAACCAAGGCACAAGGACAAGATACTACTAAGAATGATAAGGCTCTATATAACCATTCGGAAAATGTTGCACTTTTGTCAATCAGTGGTGGTACGATGGCAAGAATGAGTGCAATTATCACAACAATTGGTGTATAATATCTTGCAAATTTTGAGATAAAGTTTTCGGATTTTGATTTTTTACTGCTTGCATTTTCCACTAAGTCTAATATTTTGCTTACTGTTGATTCTCCATATTCTTTTGTTACTTCTATTTTTATTACACCATTTAAGTTGATGCAACCACTTAATACCTCTTCTCCTTTGGTTAGTTCTCGTGGCAAACTTTCTCCTGTTAATGCTTTGGTGTCAAGACTTGATTTTCCTTCTACTAGCTGTCCGTCTAAGGGAACTTTTTCTCCTGGTTTCACTACTATAATTTCGCCTATTTTTACCTCTTCTGGATCTACTTTTTGGATTTTCCCCTCTCTTTCTACATTGGCAAAGTCTGGTCTAATGTCCATTAAACTTGAAATTGATTTTCTTGATTGGTCAACTGCATAACTTTGGAATAATTCTCCTACTTGATAAAATAACATAACAGCTACTGCTTCTGGAAATTCTCCAATTCCAAAGGCTCCTATTGTTGCTACTGTCATTAAAAAATTTTCATCAAAAACTTTTCCTCTTGTTATATTTCTGATTGCTTTTCTTACAATTTCTAACCCAACAATGATATATGATAGGATATAGATTGCTTGGTTAATCCATTCATTATTGAAGTTTAC
>CATLGL010000127.1 GCA_949935895.1 uncultured Clostridia bacterium | reverse complement strand
ATCAAAACAGGAGAGTTAAGAATTTACTTTACCTTAGCAGGAATTATTTTAGTAACATTAGCTGGAGGAATTATCTTAATTAAGAAATTTGTACTATAATAAAATAAGAAAAAGAACCTAAGCAATTTTGCATGGGTTCTTTTCTGTGTACGACAGGCATGTCGTTTAGCTAATCGGTGAAAGTCCGTAGTGGAGGTATATATCGCCAACCACATAGAGAAGCACAAGCTATCCACCGTGAGGTGGAAGTGAAGGAAGTGTGTATCAAAATCTTGGCTTGATGAACAAGAACTTAATACTAAGGCTGTATAAGAGGGTAAAACTACACAACAAGTCAAAGCCCAAAAGATATACGTAACCTTATGCAGTAAATTAAGCGAGTAAAAGAGGAAAGTTAAGCGACTTATCCTGTGAGGTCTTGTGAACACTGGAAACAGTGGTCGAAAAAGGTTTATCACAAGAAGTCAGCAGAGGTCATAGTACTAATAGGAATATTAGGAAGGACTGAACAATTTGTAGTGTTTTCACTACCCAAATTTAGTGATAGATAAAAGTTAGAATGTGTTAATGAGGATAGTATAAGCGTATCTTAGAGGGTTACTCAAAATCAATGATTTATCTATCTACGGAAAGGAAAGAAGAAAACAAATATGGAACTTTTAGAACAAATCTTAACCAAAGAAAACTTAAACAAGGCATACAAGAAAGTGTATCAAAATAAAGGAGCATCAGGCATAGACGGGATAACAGTAGAAGAAGTATCAGAATATCTAAAAGAAAATAAAGACAGAATACTAAATCAAATTAGACATAGAAGATACAAGCCACAACCAGTAAGGAGAGTTCAAATACTAAAAGAAAATGGCAAAAAGAGAAATCTAGGAATACCAACAGTAGTAGATAGAATAATACAGCAAGCAATAGTACAAGTAATAAGCCCAATATTTGAAGAACAATTCAATGATAGCAGTTATGGTTTTAGACCTAATAGGAGCTGTGAGCAAGCGGTGCTAAAAGCATTAGAATATCTAAACGATGGGTATGAATGGATAGTAGACATCGACTTAGAGAAGTTCTTTGATACAGTAAACCAAGATAAACTAATAACAACAATAGGAAAGACAATAAAAGATGGAGATGTTGTGTCATTAATAAGGAAATACCTAAGTGCAGGAGTAATGGAAAATGGAGTAATAAGACCAACCAAAGTAGGAACACCACAAGGAGGAAACCTAAGCCCATTGCTAAGCAATATAATGCTAAATGAACTTGATAAAGAACTTGAAGCAAGAGGCTTAAACTTTGTAAGATATGCAGACGATTGTATCATACTTGTTAAAAGTGAAAAAGCAGCGAACCGAGTTCTAACATCAATAACAAAATTTATTGAAAAGAAACTAGGTTTAAAAGTAAATGCAGAAAAGAGTAAAGTAACCAGACCAACACAAACCAAATATTTAAGTTTTAGTTTTTGGAAAACTCCAAGTGGAATATGGAAACCAAAACCACACATTAAGGCATATCAAAAGCTAACAAGAAAGCTAAAACAATTAACAAAAAGGAACTGGAGTATAAGCCTAGACAACAGAATACAGCAAATAAATTATCTAGTAAGAGGTTGGATAAATTACTTTAGAATAGCAAATATGAAAAAGAAAATAACAGAAATTGATGAACACCTAAGAACACGAATAAGAGCAATAATCTGGAAACAGTGGAAAATACCAACAAGAAAAGAAAAAGCACTAAAACAACTAGGAGTAAAACCAGATATTGCACATAATCTAGCAAATACAAGGAAAGGTTATCAATTAGTGTGTAAGACAGATTGGATGAAATTTGCTATTAATAATGAGAGGTTAAGAAAAAGAGGTATAGTATTTCTACTAGACCAATATAACAAAGTACATATTGAATGTACAAATTGAACCGCCGTATGCCCGAACGGCACGTACGGTGGTGTGAGAGGGAATAAATAAAATAATTATTTATTCTCTACTCGATTAATAGAGGGAAATAAGAAAATGACATAGAAAAGAC
>CATLGL010000126.1 GCA_949935895.1 uncultured Clostridia bacterium | reverse complement strand
AAGTGGGACACGGCCGAATGATCTGCCCTGCGTGCAAGCGAAATACATACTACCAAAGAATCGTGTGCTCATCTTGTAGGTACCTCCTCTATAGTATTTGCCCCATATGTAGCGACAAAGGAATGTACAACCCAGGAGATATAATTAGCTGCACGAAATGTAACGGGACAGGGAACACAAGCCAAAATTGTTCTCATGGTTATAACTCAAGCCATAACTACTGTCAACACGGAGGACAACACTTTATAGGATTGCATGACTAGTTACATAACCGATGAAACAAAAAGCGTATTGAAAATTCTGACCTACTCATATATAATGAAGTAAAGGTCGGCGATTTCGAGAGTATAGAAAAAGTTGTGTAAAAAAATCCTTTCGTGATAAAATAAAAAAATATCAAGGAGGGATTTTTTCTATGGGAAAAAAGTAGAAAAAGAAAAAAATGAAATAGTAGAGGAATTTTTTAGAAGGAATGATCCAAAGGATATAAAGTCAATGAATGATATGTATACAGCGTGGAAAAGCTTCTTTGCCCCTGCTTTTCAACAGTTGTTAGACGCAGAAATGGAAACTAAACTTCGGGTATTCTAAAAACGAAAGAGTAGATAGTGGTAATTATCGAAATGGATACTATCCAGAAAGGACAGTGGCAACGGAAATGGGAGAAGTACCTGTAAAGGTACCAAGAGATAGAAACGGAAATATAGACTCAGATTTAGTACCCAAATATGCTAGAACAGTAAATGGATTTGATGAAAAAGTAATAGCAATGTATGCCTTAGGATTATCTGATAAAGATATACAAGAACAAATAAAAGAAATATTTGGATGTAATCTTTCACCAGATATGATAAGTGATATAACAGATAAAATAATACCAGAAATACAGGAATGGAAGAAAAGAAGATTAGAAGAAGTATATCCAATAATATTTATTGATGCTACTCACTTTCATGTAAGAGATAATGGCCAAATAGTAAAGAAAGCAGCATACGTAGTATTAGGAATTGATGAAGATGGAATGAAAAAAGTGTTAGATATAACAGTAGGAGAAAATGAAAGTGCAAAATATTGGATGACAGTATTAAATGGATTAAAAAATCGAGGAGTACAAGATATCTTGGTATTATGTGCAGATGGGCTAACAGGATTAAAAGAAGCAATATCAGCAATATATCCTAAGACAGAATATCAAAGGTGTATAGTACATCAAATAAGAAACTCGTTAAAGTATGTTCCATATACAGACAAGAAAGAACTAGCAAATGATTTGAAAACTGTTTACAAGGCAACTACAGAAGAAATAGCCTATACTAATTTATTAGAGCTAGAAGAAAAATGGAAGAATAAGTATCCAGGGGCAATACAGAGTTGGATAGACAATTGGGAAGTACTATCAGTATTTTTCAAGTTTTCTACTGAAATAAGAAAGATAATGTACACAACAAATGCAATAGAAAGCTTAAACAGTACATATAAAAGAATAAATAGAAATAGGAATGTATTTTCAACAGACATGTCATTACTAAAAGTGCTGTATTTATCAACATTAAAGGCAGAAAAGAAGTGGTCAGTAAGGACACAAAATTGGGACTTATGTTTATCACAGTTTAAAATTATGTATGAAGGTCGAATCTAAAGACAAAAGCCTAAAATAATAGGCTTAAGAAGAAATTTTCTTAAGCTCTATTAAATTTACACAACTTTTTCTAAAATATTGATTTTTTAGGAAAGTTCTATTAAAATAAAATTAAATTTTAAAAATTCAAATTTATCTAAGTTATCTATCGGAAGGATTTCCGATTTACACAACTTTTTCTATACTCTCCAACTTTTGCGATTACATTATATCTGGTGTTTCTGCATCGATCCATGTACTATTTGCTGCATCATTATAATGTCGCTTCATTAGGTGCGCTACGGGAAGACTGCTCCTTAATTTTACGTGGCATTGATGTATAAGATGAACCTCATCCTCCTTTACGTCTAATTTCACAAGGTACCGGGTTTCCACCCATTAGTTCACCGGATGTTCGTTCACCTCTTGATGTT
>CATLGL010000125.1 GCA_949935895.1 uncultured Clostridia bacterium | reverse complement strand
GAAGTAATATAGAAGCAAGCTGTGCAGTAACCGTAACAATGACAGTAAGTAATTTAGCGACAGGAAATTATGTAAGTTATAATAGCGGTTCCAATGGAACGATACTTTGTAGAGTACTATATCCTGCTACTTCAGCATATGGACTACAAATTATATCAAATGGAAGTGTAAAGAATGTAACATTAGGTAAGGAGTGCAAGGGAACAGAGGCAAGAAGACAATTTAATCGTGCTATTTACAATTTAAATACAGAATCTAATAAATATCTAAATTCTTCTTATGCAATTGAAACAAGGTGTGCAGGATCCAATCCTGCTAATAAGTCTTTAGGAGAAATATATAGCGATGACAATGGTTTTGCAGCTGAGGATAGTTATTATACGACAGACAAAAACCAAATGAGTAATTTAGGTATTTGGAATATTCGGAAAAGATTACTGGTTAGCTTCGAGAGGAACATATAGTTGGTCGGATGGGAAAAATTATGGTCTTTATTATTGTACTAATAATGGAACATTGGAGAAAAAATATATTTCTTTTGGTAAGTGGAAGGGACCTTGGTCGGAAGCTCAATCTTCAGGTTTTCGACCAGTTATTAAATTAAAAAATGATATTAAAATAACAGGAGGAAGTGGAACAAGTTCTTCTCCTTATACACTTGGAATATAAGATATATAAAAAATATGAATCATAAAATAGATATGATAAAAATATACATAAAATCAGATGACAAATCAATTCGACAATGATATAGTAAGAAAAAAGTCGAAGGAGGAACAAAAGAAAAATGAAAAAAAGCAAGAATACAAGAGGAATTACCTTGATAGCTTTAGTGATAACGATAATTGTACTTTTAATACTAGCAGCAATTACATTAAACTTAGTATTAGGAGAAAGAGGCATATTTAAAATGGCAGAAGAAGCAGGAAGAAACTATACAAATGCTGCAAACTATGAAGAAGGAATGTTAGGGAGTTTATTAGGCGAGGCAGATGATATAGTAGCAGGAGAGAGATATACAATGGTAGAAGGAGTACCAGTACCAAGAGGATTTACGCATACAGAAGGAACAATAGATACTGGATTTGTTATAGAAGATACGAGTGGAAATAGTGAAACAAATGGAAATGAATATGTGTGGATACCATGTACAATAGATGGAAAAGATGGAAGTATAAAATATGATCGATATGCTTTTTCAAAAGATGGTTGGGAATTTTCACAACAAAAAGATGAGAGTACAGGAGAAATTATATATGAGATAGAAGCTGGAACTCAAATGGTATTTTTTGAAAATATGCCAGAAATCGAGAGACAAAGTGTAAGTAAATATGGTGGATTTTATATGGGAAGATATCAGGTAGGGGTAGAAGGAGGAAGCTTAGATACATCAGAACTGATAGACGGAATATTTGGAAAAGTAGCAACAGATGAAAACTGGACAGGATGGAAAAATGGAAAGGCGGTAGTACAAAAAGATAAACAAATATGGGATTATCTTACATATAAAAAAGCAAAAGAGATAGCAGAAAGTATGTATCATTCTAATAGAGCAGTAATTAGTAGATTATGTAGTAGTTATGCATATGATACTACGTTAAAATATATACAAAAAAATCAAAATGATTGGATATATTATGATGGTGTACTAAAGGAAGAAATACTAGAGACAGCAGGACAAGGAATTTCAATGAATAATATTTATATTGACTCTATAAATTATACATCTGAATTTTGGAGTTTCAGTTCTATAGAAACACCAGAAGGAGCTACACCAGAAGAAGCATTGGAAATGTTTGAAAAATTCCAAATGAAAAGTATTAGAAAAAGGGGGATACGAAATATGTGCTCTTTACCGATGGAAAGCGAAGAGAATATTGAATATACTATTATAGATCGGAGTAGGATTTTTACAAACATTGTATATAGCCCCATAAAAAGGCACATAATATAAAAGAGAAATAGAAAGTTTTTTTTATTCTATTTCTCTTTTATAAATTATGTGTCTAACTATTGAAAAAAAACGCACTTTATGATATAAGTTAAATAGTAAATTA
>CATLGL010000124.1 GCA_949935895.1 uncultured Clostridia bacterium | reverse complement strand
ATGAGAGAAGAGATAGGAAAATAGATAAAGTATTAACTTCTAGAATATGGGGAATTCCTATTATGATTGCTTTTTTAGGACTTATTTTATGGCTTACTATAGTAGGAGCTAATTATCCATCAGAATTGTTATCTAATTTCTTTTCATGGCTACAGGAAAAATTGGTATGGATTTTTAATTATTTTAATGCACCTATATGGCTAAAAGGAATATTAGTAGATGGAATGTATCAAACAGTAACATGGGTAATTTCTGTTATGCTACCACCTATGGCAATATTTTTTCCTATGTTTACTTTGCTAGAAGATTTGGGATATTTACCACGTATTGCTTTTAATTTAGATAAATACTTTAAAAAAGCATGTAGTTCTCGGAAAACAGGCATTAACCATGTGCATGGGAGTGACAAAGTGGGAGATTATTAAAATCAGCCACTTTGTTTTGCCTTATCTGACTGATTTTCCTGAGTTTATTAGCACTACCATATGTAATTATTTTACCCCCTGCTAGAATAATTTTTAATTCTACTTCACACTCTTTTTGTTCATTATTCTCTACTTGTTTTTCTACTACTATAATTTTGTCTAGCAATTCTTCTATGTAATTTTCCAAGTTATCTTTGCTTATTGTTAATTCTTTTAAAATACTTTCCTTTAATTTCTTATTCTGCCTCTCTTCCTCTTCTGGCTTTTTCTTTTTACCCTCTAATTCTTTTAATTTTGCTTGTATTCTGTTCATTTCTGTTTCAATAGATATGTTTTTGTTGTTTAAATCTTCCTTGCTTAAAAGTCCATCTAATGCCAAATCCAATAGTTTATCTTTTTTCCTTGCAAGCACCTCTAATTCATTCTGTAATTTTGATTCTTGTTCTATGTTTTCCTCTTCTTTGGAAAGTTCTTTATAAAAAGAAAGTAGTTCCTCACAAATCTCTTCTTTGTATGTTTCGTAGCCTTTAAATACCGAAAGCAAAATATCATATAAGTCCTGTTCCTTAAAGCATGCAGGAATACAATTCTTTTTGCCACTTTTATGAAAATCTGCACAGTACCAATAAATAACATCTTCTTTATTTTTATAGTGTCTAATTTTTCGAACAAATCCACATTTGTGTTTATCACAATACAACTTTCCAGATAAAGCATACAAGGTTTGATGTTTCTGATACATCGCTGCCTTCTTACTTCTAGTTAATAATTTCTGATTAGCCTTTTCCCACAATTCCTCCGATACAATTGGCGGAACTTTTTCATAATCCTTATACACTTTCCACTCTGTTTGGTCATTAAAGTTTCTCTTTTTACTTCGGTAATCCACAACTGTTGATAATCCTCCTGTATAATATCCTTTGTACTTCGGATTTTGTATAATTCTCTTCAATGTATTTTGATGAATCGCATTTCCATTGTGATTACAATAACCTTGTTCCTTTAATGTAGTCGATAATTTTTTTAATCCAATCTTACCATCATTTGCATACATATCAAAAACATCTCGAATTAAATTCGCCTCTTCTTCATCAATCACAAGTCTGCCCTTATCCTTTTTGTAACCCCAAATATTATCTGTACCAAGAACAGTACCTTTTTCTAATGCCCTTTTAAAGCCAAACTTTGTTCTTTCCGAAATCTTGCGAACTTCATCTTGTGCCATACTAGACATTATCGTAAGCCTCAATTCTCCATCAGAAGATGCTGTTATGATGTTGTCTGATAGAAAATATACACAAACACCATATTCTAGTAGTTTTCTAGTATAAAGCAAACTATCAATCGTATCACGCGAAAACCTTGAAACCTCCTTCGTAATAAGCAAATCAAATTTCTTGTTACTTCCATCTTCAATCATTCTCATAAAATTCTCACGCTTACGTGAAGTAGTTCCACTAATTCCCTCATCTACATAGCCACCGAATAAAAGTCCAGTTACTGTTTTTCTTAATGTAATCCTCAAAAAAACTGACTTGATTTTCCAAAGAATTGATCTGTTCCTCCTTATCAGTAGAAACTCTGGCATAATAACTTACATTTAGTGGTAAATCAAATATGGTTTTCCCAAGCAAAAATGCTTGCTTCATTTCATATACAGTCAAATATACCTCCCTTCTCTTACACAATTAATACTTTTTCAATTGTATTAGAATAAGGTAATTTAAGTCAAGGTTGAAGATGAATTTTTCTTACGCTCCTCAAACAGCAGTTTATCAAGCCTTTTTG
>CATLGL010000123.1 GCA_949935895.1 uncultured Clostridia bacterium | reverse complement strand
TATTTAGAGAAGCAAGATATAGTAGCACAAAATGAAGAAAATTTAGAATTAAAACAAAATGAAATTCGTTTTTTAACAAGAGAAGTTAATTATTATAAAAGTGGTATGGAGGTATTTTTAGAAGATATTCAAAAAGCAATTAACGAGGAAAAAACAGTCTTAGTATTAGGGCGGAGCAGAAGAGGCTAGCAGAAAAATATCCTTATTATTATTGGAAAAGGAAATACCTCATAAATATTTAGAAAGTTTAAATCAGCCATTACCAAAAAACACTGTCATTGTGACGACAGGAAGCTTAGAAGCAGGTTTTGAATATTATGATATAAATCTGTTAGTAATTAGTAGTAAAGAATTATTTAATATAGATACGAAAAAAAGAAGGAAACCACATACAGCATTTTCAGAGGGAGAAAAAGTAGTATTTGCTGATTTGAAACGGACGGAGACTATATTGTCCATAAAACCCATGGAATTGGACAATTTATTGGAGTCAATACTATAAAGGCAGATAACATTACAAAAGATTATATTAAATTAAAATATCGAGATGATGATATTTTATATATTCCAACCAATCAATTAGATAATATTAGAAAATACATTGGTTCAGGAGAAAGTGAATTAAAATTAAACCGATTAGGGAGTAAAGAATGGTCTAATACAAAAGCAAAAGTAAAGAATAATTTGAAAGAGGTAGCAAAAGAATTAATTGAATTATATGCAAAACGTCAAAAGGCAAAAGGATTTTGTTTTAGCAAAGATACTCCATGGCAAACACAGTTTGAAGATAATTTTCCATATACAGAAACAGAGGACCAACTACGTTGTATTGCTGAAGTAAAAAAAGATATGGAGCAAGAAAAACCAATGGACAGACTGCTTTGTGGGGATGTGGGCTATGGAAAAACAGAAGTAGCAATACGTGCAGCATTTAAAGCCTGTATGGATCAAAAACAAGTAGCGTATTTAGTGCCAACCACGGTTCTTGCTAATCAACAGTACGAAAGCTTTAAAGAACGTATGGAGGCTTTTGCTATAAAAGTAGAATTATTAAATCGTTTTCGAACCAAAAAAGAGCAAGAACAAATTGTTAAAAAATTGAAATTAGGGGAAGTAGATGTTGTAATTGGAACACATCGAATTTTAAGTAAAGATGTTATTTTTAAAGATTTAGGACTACTGATTATTGACGAGGAACATCGCTTTGGAGTAAAAGATAAAGAAAAAATAAAAGCACTTAAGACCAATGTAGATGTATTAACAATGACAGCAACTCCAATTCCAAGAACATTACATATGTCAATTGTAGGAGTAAGAGATATGTCAGTTATTTATGAACCGCCACAAGACAGAAAACCAGTACAGACATATGTATTAGAATATGATGAAGAGGTAATAAAAGAAGCAATTACAAAAGAATTAGAACGAACAGGACAGGTATTTTACTTGTTTAATAATGTAGAGAATATTGAACAAAAAGCAAGAAAAATTGCAAGTTTAGTACCAGAAGCACATGTCGCATTTGCACATGGACGAATGACAGGAGCTGAACTAGAAGATATTATGATGGACTTTATTAATCAAAAGATAGATGTTCTAGTTTGTACAACAATTTTAGAATCTGGAATTGATATACCAAATGCTAATACCATTATTGTGGAAAATGCAGATAGATTAGGACTTGCACAACTATATCAAATTCGAGGAAGAGTAGGAAGAAGCAATAGAGGGAGTTATGCTTATATTACGTATAAACCAGATAAATTATTATCAGAAGTGGCAGACAAACGTTTAAAAGCAATTAAAGAATTTACTGAATTTGGTTCTGGCTTTAAAATAGCAATGAGAGACTTAGAAATCCGTGGTGCAGGAAGTTTACTTGGCGAAATTCAACATCGGACATATGGAGCAAGTTGGATATGATACCTATTGTAAATTGCTAGATGAAGTTATTAAAGAAATACAAGGAGGAGAGACAAAAGAAGAAATTGATGTACAAATTGACCTAAATATTTCTAGTTATATTCCAGACGAATATATTGAAAATAGTAGTCAAAAAATTGAAATTTACCAAGATATTGCATTATCAAGAACAGAGAAGGATATTGAAAATGTAATTGACGAAATGATAGATCGTTTTCGGACCAATGCCAGAAGAAGTAAATAATTTATTAGAGATTGCAAGAATAAAAGAACTATCAAAACAAAGTTATGTGGTAAAAATTATGCAAAAAAGGGAAAGTATTGTATTTCATTTTGATGCAAAG
>CATLGL010000122.1 GCA_949935895.1 uncultured Clostridia bacterium | reverse complement strand
AACAGATGTCCAATTAGATGCAGTTAGTTCAATGGATGATGTTATGGATTCAGATCATTTATTTGTTCTCCGTGATGCTGATGGACAGAGTGCAAGAGGAGCAGTTAACATGATAGGGGGAAAAGTTATAAACTTAGCATCAAGCGACTATACAAATGATAATTGGTTCTCTAATACGTTTTTTCAAATAATATTCAGACTGCCCTACATGAATTTGGACATGCTGCAGGACTAACTCATGGTACCGCTACAGGTTTAAATAATTTAATGGTACCAATTAGAAGTGGAATGAATGTTACATCAGGGCAAAGGTCTACAATGATGAATGTGCGAAGTAAAATAAATAGTGGACCAAACTATTTGAAGAGATATGAGAAGGAGCCATATCCTTATGTACATGATTCTGAAACAGGTGTTGTATATACTATAACAAGTTTACTGAATTGGAATACAAAATATAGGAAGAGGTAATTTTATGAAGAAAAATATTGTAATAAAACTATTTGGGGGGCTTTTCATTGTGTCTTTTTTTGTTCTCCTTTTTATGAGAGTTAATACCAATATTTATGTTTGGAACTACTCTGGTTCTTCCACACCCATTGATATTCAACTAAAAATTGATGATAAGCTAATTTTTAAGGACTCTTTGCGTAGCTCTTCATTTTTCCCTACCATAATCTGTAAGAAGTTAAGATATGGGGTACATAAAATTGATGTGTTGTCTAAGAAAGCAGATATTAATCAAAAAAGTAAAATTTTACTTTTTCCTAACCAGTACATTTTTGTTGGATTTTCTGGAACCGATATATTAACCTTGAAAAAGAAAGTATTTAAAGAAGGGAATGATTCAGTAGATGTTTCACAAAAATTACTTATAAAGAAAATGCCAGGTTATCGTCAGCCTGAGTTTTTAATAGAAAGTAAATTTAATCCATTTTATACTCAATAACTTATTTTGCTCTGCAATATGAATAAGGTGTAGGAAGAAAGATAACTCTTTATTCTAAACTATAGTTCATGAAGGGTGGTAGATATTTATGGAAGGAGGTAATTTTTATGAAGAAAAATATTGTAGTAATATTGTTTGGGATTCTTTTAGTCATATCTTTCTTTTCTATAAAAGTTAGTACCAATATTTATGTAGGAGATTATTCTTATTCTCCTATGGTTATTGATGTTCAACTGAAAATTGATGATAAATTAGTTCTCGATGATTCTTTGCATAGTTCTCCTTTTTTCCCTACTATACTCAATGAGAAATTAAGATATGGGTTTCATAAAATTAATATATCATCTAAAAAAGCGGACATTGATCAGGAAAATAAAGTTTTTCTTTTTCCTAATCAATACGTCCATATTGAATTTTTTAGGGCAGACACATTAGGTATGGGGGAAGAAGCTTTGGCAGAGTATAATTCGATAATAGAAACTTTTCCGGGTGTATTTAGCAAAAGAATTCCTTCTCGTACTCGGTCCAGTTTTGGGGTATGGACTAATTTTAATCCGTTTTATACAGAATAATTTGAATTTATATGAGAAAGCTAAAGAGAATATTTTTTATTGTTTTTTTAGGGATACTTGTGTGTGGCATTTTACAGCAATTGTATTATAAAGTAAAATATGAAGGAAACTTGATATTTTATATAGCTAATGAATCTTTGGTGGATCCTGCCCAATTGGAGATTTTTATAGACGGAATTAAAATCATAGATGAGGAAATTGAAAACGGATTTCATTGGTATAAACGATATTCTGCTAAAACGACATCTGGTAATCATAAAATAGCTGTTAGAATGAATGGAGAGCTTGCTGAAGAAGTGGAATTAAATACATTTTTAGTTACTTTTATGACTATAGAGTATTATGGAGATATCTTGGATATTCCAGGTGAGTCTAGAGGGCAACACTTTAATATAAGTGTTCACAAATCTCCAATGCTTTTTATCGCTTAATAAAATAGTGTTTTGCAATACATATACATAAAAGAAGAAAAGGGAAATTTTACATGAAAGAAGAACTAACTGCAGATGAAAATATGCATTTATTCAATTTCTCCCTATGCGTATTGTGCGAATAATCCGATAAATGCGATTGATTTAAATGGAGATAGTATCTGGTATACTATTGATAAAGATGTAGTTACAATGCATGTGACAGGCAAGATTATTGATAGTTCAAGTGATGGTATTAACGTAAATCGAGCTGCTTCGGATATTGCTTCTGGTATTTCAGATGTATTTAGTGGAGTATTTAAATTTGAAGGACAAACTTATAC
>CATLGL010000121.1 GCA_949935895.1 uncultured Clostridia bacterium | reverse complement strand
AGTTTTAAATACATCATAAGAATTTTTGTACACTTCAGTATCTTCACTATGTTTTTCTTCTTCTGAAACTTTTTTTCCAAAATCTATTCCATGTAAAATTAGATTTTTATCACTACATCCAATAACATCCCATTCAACATTATCATTAAAGTCCATAGAAAAAACTTTCTTTTCCTTTTTTGTTTTTACATCTAAATAAACTAAATTTTTCTCTGATGATGTTTGATAAGAATTACCATTAATGCTTTTTGCTGACACTTTTTTAGTAACAAAATAAAGCCCATTCTCATCTCCAACTACAAAATCTTCTACAGTAAGATTACTGTCAAATGTATAAATCTTTTCTCTATTTGTTCCATCCAAGTTTAAACAATATAATATGCTAGAGCTTTCTTCTACTTCAGAACTTGTACTTCCCCCTAAAGCTACTACTCCATCTTGATCCTGCTGTTTACTTAAAATAAATATCTTATTATTCCATATAAAAAGTATAGATGAATAAGAGGGAACTTCATTTTCTAAAAATACAGATGAACAACTTTCTGTGTAATGATTACAACCAGAGTTACTACATAAATAAATTTCCTGATGAGTAGCAAAGTCAATATACATCAAATGAGATATTCTTTTACCATTTAATAATTTTTCTGTATCACTTTGAAAATAGTAATACCCATCATCTGTATTTGAAGTATTAGAAATTAAAGATAATTTACCTTTCATTTCTATTTCATCTGTTCCTTTTCCTGTTACCCAATCAAAACCTTTTGATACAATGTCATCATTTGTTAAGTCTGTATTTTTTAATAATTTCCCACCAAATATTAATACCAAACCTATTCCAATGATTATCAATAAAATAATTAATTTTTTCATAAAAAAATGACCTCCTTAAATTACCACAAATGGCTTATAAGGAAATCATATATAATAAAAGTCAAAAATCGGTCAAATTTCTATAAAAATTTTTACTTTTGCTCCACCAGATATATCATTAGATAATTTTAGCTTTCCTCCATGCTTTTTGCAAAGAATACGACTAATTATTAATCCTAATCCACAATGTTCACCATCACTTGCAGTAGGTATAATTAAATTGTTTCTTTCTTTTAAAACATCTTCCGAAAAACCTATACCATCATCTACAATAGAGATTATTAAATAATTTTCTTGTATATTAAATGATAAATTAATTTTTTCTTTGGAATATCTAAGGGCATTATTAATTATGTTCTCTAAAATTCTATAAATAATATAAGAATCTATCTTTATCTTTTCTTTAAATAACTTCTCTGCCTCTAAATCCAATCCTATTCCTTTAGACTTTGTCATTTGTTTTAGATCTGATTTTACATCTTCAATGAATTTTCGAGTAGAGATTTCTTTACGATTTACTTCTATATCCTTTAAGGCATTAATCGTACGAATAGAATCTGTGTATCTTTCTAGTCTTTTAGCTGTTTTATTTATATTTGAAGTAATTTCTAAAATTTTTTCTTTACTTAAATTATCATTTTGTAAATTTGTTTGTAAATATTCTGTATATCCTTCTATAATTGATATTGGATTTCTTAAATCATGAGCTACTGATGCTTGCACTAATCTTCTTTCTTCAATCATTTTCCATAATTCTTTGTAGGTCTTTTCTAATGTTTGTCGCATTTCTTCAAAAGTACAACATAGTCTTCCCATTTCATCATTAGAATTATAATACAATTCAAAATCAAGATTCTTATTTGATATTTGTTCCATTGAATTTTCAAGGAGTTTTAATGGTTTATTTAATTTCTTACGATAAAAAATAAATCCACAAATTAAAATTCCAACTATAGAAAATATCATTGGCATTGCTATCATTGATATTCCACATATTTGATATGCAATTTTTCTTTTTGGAGTTAGCATATCAAAATTATTTTCAATTTTTTCAATACTTGTTTTTATATCAGATAGTTCAGAGTTATTTATCGAACCACCTTCTTCTACTGTCACTATGGGAATATCATACATTTCTTGTCCTAATTCTGTACTAAATTCAAGTTCTTCCGTTCTTCCATCACTATATGTTATATTTAATGTTACCCAAATCGTATTAGAGTCTGGCAATAAATACTCTCGAAATTTTTGACACCCCCATATACTTAATAATGATAAACATATAACAATGAAAAATGTAATTAAAACAATTAATACAAAATAATTTTGTAATGAACTGAATTTCCTTTTTAATTTTTCCATCTATAACCTACTCCCCAAACAGTTTCAATATAATCGTTTCCTGTTATTTCTTG
>CATLGL010000120.1 GCA_949935895.1 uncultured Clostridia bacterium | reverse complement strand
CTAATAGTTACATCTATACAAAAAATGAGCAATATAACAGAAGATATGCAGGGGTTAAAAGCACATGATTTGGAAATAATGCAGTCAAAGAGAATTGTATTTATTATTGATGAATGTCACAGAGATACATTTGGAGAAATGCTTATTACAATTAAGCATACATTTCCGAAAGCATTATTTTTTGGCTTTACCGGTACTCCGATAATGGAAGAAAATAGCAAAAAAGATTTAACAAATGCAGCTGTTTTCGGGAATGAATTACATAGATATAGTATTGCCGATGGTATAAGAGATGGCAATGTTTTAGGTTTTGATCCTGATAAAGTTACAACATATAAAGATAGCATAGAATTAACTGATATAGATTTTAATGAAAATCAATATCTAATTCTTGCTCAGAGATATAAAGAATTGCCTCGTAATAGTGGAGGTAGTGCTGGAGATGTCCCATACGAAATAGATGGATATTTAACAGAGATTGATACAGGTGTTATTGATTCCAATTATATGAATTCAAGATTTGAAAAATATTTAAGGAATTTAAATCAGGAAAATATCACACCCGAAGAGCTAGAAGCAACAAAACAAGAATTACATAAATCATTTGCAACTTTATCTCAAGAAGAGCAAAAATATGCAAAATCATTCTTGCTAGATATAGAAAGTGGTACTGTTTTGATGCAAGAAGGCAAAACATTTAAAGATTATGTAAATGAGTATATGTTCAATGCAAAGAATGACAGAATTCACAAAATGGCAACAGCACTTGGGGTTGATGAAAATAAATTAAGAGGAATGATGGATGCCGGTTTAAACGAAGCTAATATTAATTCATTTGGTAGATTTAGTGATCTTAAACAATCAATGAATACTGATGTTGCAAAAGAATACTTTAAAAATACAATAGGTGTTGAATTGTCACCCCTAATGGTTAATGTTAAGGCAGAAGAAATGCTTAAAAAATTCATATTGGATGGCGGATACGATATAGAATAATTAAAATTACAATATTTATACCCCCAAAAGTTCCCAAAACGGCTTATGCTTGGGAACAGCGTAAGCTTGGTGACCTTGGTTCTGTTGCGATGAATAAAAGAATTTTTAAAGAGCAAACTACAGAATCAGGTGATGTTCCATTTTATAAAATTGGAACATTTGGTGGTGTTGCAGATGCATATATTTCTAATCCTCGTTCTTTTAAGATATGCTTTGTAAGTGAAATTGATTTCCCGACTGAAAATGAATTAGGGGACAATAATATAGAAATAAATATTTTTATTTGTTCTTCATTTAATGTAGTTCGATATTCTTTTCTAGTAGTATATTTATACTGACCGACTAAACAAGTCCAATCTCCATTGTATCCTAGTAGTCGTTTCCATCTGTAAAGAGAACCTGTTGATATTTTACCGACTGTATTAAATATGTCCTCATATAATCTACCGGTATTATATAATTCTACAAACGGCAAATCAGCTCTTACATTTTTATACCGAGGATCCGTTTTGTTTTGTTTTCTTTCTTTAATAAATTTCTTTTTAAATTCTTGCCAATTCATAACCAAGTCATATTTTGCAAGTGCTAATTGTTTCTGTTCCTCTGATATTAACTTTTCTTGTTTAATTTCTAAATTATTTAATTCAATAATTTCGTTATCGGTAGCATTTATCTCATTGTAATATTCCTGAATATATTTGATTTGAAGTTCTTTTTCTATGCTGCTTAATTTAATTTTATATGCTTTTCCACCTCGTGCATTTTCTGTCTTATATATATAGTTATTAATTGATATACGAACAGCTCTTTTTGTGACATTTTTCAGCTTTGCCAAAGTTTCCACATCAATCCAAGTTTCCTCGGTATTAATGTTATCTAATATACTGTTTTCCATAGAGACCTCCTGCGGCTATTCGATGTTAAAGATAAGACAATACTTGATGAAGTTCAGGCGAAAGATAAAACTAATTTAGCAAATACGACTCCAAAGGGACTAAACAAGGAGCTTGAGTATTGGATTAATAAAAAAATAGATGAAAAATTTGAAGAAAAACTTAATAAAATAATTGAGAGTAAACTTAATAGAATAATTGAGGCTAAACTTGAAGAAAAACTAAAAAAGATAGATTCAAATAAAAATATCCGGAGATTTATTCGAGAAACAATTAAAAATTCTAATGAAGAAGTCGCTCAAGCCCTGATAGACTTGATTAGAGACGTTCGAAGCAATAGAATGAATCCAAGCTATTCAGACTTTGTGAAAAAAAATATCATAGCAGAGCTTCATAATGAGTTAGCTAAATTGATAAATGGGGTGAATGATGATTATCAAGGTGGATATTATATATAAACTTCTTACCTAATAAATGTTTAAAAGTTAAAGTTGACTAAATCCTGTCCCTATTAATGAAATAATTGGTAAAAACAATTCAAATTCCGCATAAAGCATTTTCTAATCCGGAAAATATAAAAGAATGTTCTGCATACACATGCCACAGAATTTTTCAAAAAATATACAGCCTCTAAAATGATAGCATCTGCTTTGAATGCAAAAATAGGAGTTGCATTAGATAAAAGACTAGAAAATCAATATAATAGTGCAATCACATACGAAA
>CATLGL010000119.1 GCA_949935895.1 uncultured Clostridia bacterium | reverse complement strand
ATATAAAATATAGAAAAGTCGCAATGAGTACAGAATAATTAATAGAAAAGATCATATTTGATATTATCATTCCTTGTTGAGGAGATAATATAATCATTAAAGGAAGGAGGACAAGGTTATGGATAAGATGTTTGTTCAGGTAAACGTAGAGGACAAAGAAGTTAAGGACAATGATGGATTTATCTTCTGCGGACATTCAGACTCTTGTGGATCAATCGAAGGTATTTGTCAGCCGTTTATCCATTAGTGTACGTAAAATCGGGTGATATTAGTTTTATAATAATATCACCCGATTTTTCTGATTGGAGGGAAAAATGAAAGTAAATAGTACATTCAAATTAGAAAAAATAAATCATAGATACTTTGCATTTGATGGTGGTACAGGAAATATTTTTGAAATTAGCGAAATATTATATGAAATACTTTTAAATAGAAATGAAAAATTAACAGAAAAGTTTACAGTGGAAGAAATAGAAAATGCAGAAAAAGGGCTACTTGTAGCAATGAATAATGGTATATTATCAGAACAAAATTTACTACTAAGGACATATCAAAAAATAGGTGGGAAAAATGTGCACTCACTTAATACATTGTTCCTAAATGTCGCTCAAAAATGTAATTTGAAATGTTCGTATTGTTTCGGAAAAGGGGGAAGTTATGGACTCCAACAAGAAATGATGTCAATTGATACTGCACGTAGGTGTGTTGATTATTGGTTAAAAAATATTGAAGAGAAAAAGCAGAATATCGTTGTAAGCTTTTTTGGGGGAGAACCACTCTTAAATTTAGAAGTAATTGAATTTGTTGTACAATACATAAATTCAAAAAAGCAAAGTATTAACGGAAATGTTAAATATATGATTACTACTAACGGAACAATATTAAATAATAGTATTATAGAAATGTTTATTAAAAATGATTTTTTAGTAAGTGTAAGTTTAGATGGGATTTCAAAAATTCACAATAAAAATAGAGCGTTTGCATCAGGGAAGGGAAGTATGGATCTAGTTGCAAAAAACACAAAAAAACTGTTGGCTCATATTAGTAATTTAAATTGTCAAATAACATTACGAAGAGAAGATATTCCTTTTTTAGAAGAAGCAGTTACTGCTTTATGGGAAATGGGAGTAGATAAAGTTTACTCAAATATAGTATTTGACAAAAATGAAATATATCAAGAAAAAGATTATAAAGAACTCAAATTCCAAACTGAAATATTGAGTGATTTAATGTATCAGCACTTGATTTCTGGAAGTAAGAATATTTATGGCAACATATTTGATTATATGCAAAATTTACATACTAGAAACTATGCAATTAATTGTTTCGTTTGGAAGGAAAAGATTGCAGCATTCGCAAGTAATGGAGACGCATATTCGTGTTATCGTTTAGTTGGGGAGAATGATTTTTTGTTGGGAAATGTTAGGCAACATGATTTCACAGTATTTTCTAAACCTTTCGAGAAACAAAAGGTTGCACAATGTCAGAATTGTTATTGCCAATTATATTGCGGGGAAGGTTGTCCGTGTGAAAATTTAGTATACAATTCGGATATTAATATACCTGCTGAAGAGTGGTGTGAAAAAAATAAAATATTATTTGATATTAGTCTTAGATTATACCTGAAGATTAAAGTAAATGAACCCGATTTATTTAGAAAACTTTGCAAATATTGGGAGGAAAACAGATGATAGAATATAATGCTGTAGGGCTGCTGTATACATATAAATGTACGGGAACTTGTGAAATATGTGGTTTGAAATGTGGACCAAACAGAAATGAAAAAATGGATTTGGAAGTAGCAAAAAAGGTAATACGAGATTCTGCTTATAATGGAATTAAACTTATAGGAATTACTGGTGGTGAACCATTTATCTATTATGAAGAAATTTTAGAATTATGCAAGTTGGCTTTTTCATTAGGAATGCAAACAACATTTACAACTAATGCTTTTTGGGCAACTGATAAGGATGGTACATTTGAAAAATTAGAAAAACTCAAACACTATGGTGTAAGAAGTATAAAGGTTAGTTTGGATGATTTCCATATGAAGCATATATCTACTGAAAATTATCGAAGAATTTTTAGAATTTCCCAGATGTTAGATATTAAAGTTTTGATAGGTTGTACAATTTTAAAAAATGGAATCGGTAATCGGCATGTTTTAGAACATTTTGATGATGAAATGGCTAATATTTTATTTTGCCAATATAGAGCGTATCCAATTGGAGATGCAGTAAAAATACCAAAAGAATTGTTCTATTTGAGTGATACAATTAGAGGAAAATGCAATGAAAGCAATATGTTACTTATTGAACCCAATGGTACAGTATATCCATGTGGAAGTGCTTGTGTAATGAGTAGTATAAGAAGTGTGGGAAATGTTTATGTGGATTCATTTGAAACAATTTTGGTAAATGCTAAAAATAATATATATACTAATTATATTAAGAAAAATGGTTTACAAGTGTTGATTAATACTATTAGAGATATGAATCCTGGTTTGGTTGACAATTGCCAATATGTAGATATGTGTGATGCATGTAGTAAAATATTCAGTTATTTTGATAAGAAAGTTATTGATGATGCTATAGAGAAAATAGAGGGGAAAATATGATCATATATAATACGTATATGTT
>CATLGL010000118.1 GCA_949935895.1 uncultured Clostridia bacterium | reverse complement strand
TTGCCATTTTTAATCCTCCTACTTGATTCTGCTCTCGATTTTCTCACACTTTCATTAAATAAAAAGACTTCTTCTATTTTTTTATGAAATACCTGTGCTATATCATAAGCCAACCAAATAGATGGCTCTGTTTCTTCCTTTTCAATATCAATAATAGCTTGTCTTGATGTTCCTACCATATTTCCTAATTGTTCTTGAGTAAGTCCAAGTTTTTCTCTCAATTCTTTTACTCTATTTTTCATTTTGCCTCCTGTAAGGTTTACCTTACATTATAATACTACTTTTGTTTTTTCTTGTCAATAAAAAATAGCAGTATTTTGTAAATACTACTATTTTATAAATTGTAAGTTGTCGAGATGATTATAACACAAAATATATCCATACTACAAATATCTTGCAATAGTTTTCACTAATCTTGCTGGTAACTCTTTTAAATCTGTAATATCTATATATCTATCATTACCATAAATATCGCAAATAGTTTCTTTATCTTGACCTATTGCAGCTGCCAAAAATGTAATTCCTTTTCGAGTATATTCTTTAATTAATTTCTTCATATCTTGAATAGCAATATTTCCACTATAATCTGGAAGGGCTTTCGGCATACCATCACTAATACTAATTAAAAGTTTTGTGGTGTGTGGTACTTTTACTAATTTTTCTGCTAAAATTCGCATAGCCATTCCATCTCTGTTATTACTAATACTTTTTATACACATTAAGGATGCTGCATCATTTAGTTTTGAATTATTCCAATCAATATAGGAATACATAGACATTTGTTCTTTTGGTGAACGGTCAGCAGTATCTCCATAAATTAGTATTGGAATATTACACTTTTTACAAAATTCATAAACACAAGTAGCTGATTTCTTAGCAATTTCTAACCTACCAAAAGCATTCATTGAAGCTGACTGGTCTATTCTTAAAGCAACTGCAAGTGTTGGCTTTTCATCTGGTGGACTTTTCTTTGAAAAGTATTTAAAATCAGAATAAACTACTTTTTCAGGATGAAAATTATTTCCATACATTTTATTATTTGACTGACTTGCTGCTATCTCATGTTCTAAAATTGGTTTTGTTTTATTTGAAAGTTCTTGAATAATTGGATAAAGCTCTGAAACAACCTTATAATATTCTTTTCTTTCTTCTTCATTTGGCTCTGGTCTATGAACTATCATTTTAATATTTTCATGAATAGAACCTTTTACTGCATTTCTTGCCTCACTATTTAATTTCTTGCGAAAGGACATTTTTTCATCTTGTATTTTTTTATCTTCTTCTTTGCTTAATTCATGGTAAATTGCCTTTCCATCTTCTTCTATATCTATTGTTTTTGTTTGAACAGAACTTTCCAAAGTCTTATTTGATTCACCTTCACTATCTGATCTCCTTCGTAATTCTACAGCAGGCTCTTTATTTTCTTTTTGTAAAGTTTGTTTCGTTTCAAAATTTCCATCTGCTTTTAATTCTAATACTTCTCCATTTGTTTTACCTTTTGGTATAAGAATTTCCTCTAGTTTAGATAAAATTTCTTGCTTTTTTAATGATTGATTTAATATTTCAATTTCTTCTTCATCTGTTGTTATTTTATAGATTACTTTATGATAAAGTGAATCTATCACAGCATTTCCTTCCATTACTGCATCTATCCAATAAAAATAAGAACGCATACCTGCTACACCTTTAATTGCATTTGCTTTTGCTGTTTGATCTAAACATACAATAGTTTGTGCAAATAAATTTAATACTTCCATATTGGTATATCCTGTTTTTTGTATAGCTCTTTCTACCATAACTTGGATAGGTGGTAAATCCATTTTTTCAACATGCCCTATTCTATCACGAAGTGCCTCATTTAATGGTCTGCATCCATTATATCCTCGATTTGTAGTAATTATCGCTATAAAATCAGGATGTCTATGAACGATTCTATCTGGTAAGTTAATACTTCCATCTAGCTCAAGTGCTGAATTAAGTGCCATTAAAACAGCTGCATCTCTAATTACTGTTGGTTCTTGAATTTCTAATAGCCATCCATTTTCATAAGCTCGTACAATTTCAGATGGATAATATTGATATTTTATTGCACTTCCATTTTCTTCGCTTTCAGAAACAGGTAGAATAGCACCTAAAATATCTGATTTATCCATATCTGCAAAACAAGTAATTTTTGTATAAGGTAATCCAAAGTCAGTAGATAATGCTTTTGCAAGCTCTGTTTTTCCAGAGCCTGAATCCCCTTCTAATAAAATATTAGTTAGCTTCATTTCACTTTTATTCCAATTATTCTTTACTGCCTTACATATACGAATTTCAGCTTCACTTGTAATATGAGATATTGGCTTTTTCCAAATTAGTGATTTTTCTTCTTTTGTTAGTTTTCTATTTGGATTTAAAAAATATTTTTGTTCCATTTTAGTACATCTCCAGTTCTTCTATAATTTGTGTTAATACTCGTAATCGTTCTCCTGTTATTTCTCCTAAATTATTCAAAGTTTGTGCAAATTCTTGTATATCTTTATTAATATTAGGGTTTTGCATATAAACTTCAATAGGTAAAGCCTCTCCTTGTATTCCAATTCGTTCTATTGTTGGATTTTCAGGATTATATAGTAAAGGCATACGATATGCTTCTTTAAAATAAAGGAGTGTTCGAC
>CATLGL010000117.1 GCA_949935895.1 uncultured Clostridia bacterium | reverse complement strand
TTGTTTAATGATTTTTCTGGTCTCTGGGGAGACTTTTAGTAAATTGATTTTTTCCATACGTCAATTATACCAGAAAACCATGCTAATGAATAGATAGAACATCAAGTTTTAACCGCCAAAGTAATATTCTGCTATTCTTTCCTCGCTTATCTTATGCTTTTTATGTTCAAAAAAATCATTTATCAAATCTTTAATAAAACTATTTGCCGTTTGACCAGTTCTGTCAAGGTATTCCTTCAATCTAATGTAATCTTGCATATCAGATAATACATACTTTACAGAAACCATCTTCGTTTTCTTATCATATTTTTTCTGATAATCCTTTTGTGTTAATGTTGTTTGTTTTTTATTTTCTTCCATCTGAATTTCCTCCAATCGCAATCTATGTAATACATATATTTCAATTTATCTTCATCAAATCTATGTACTACATAGTACACTATCTTGGCTGATACTTCAACATAATCTATCTATATATTATGTGTATCTGATATGGAATTTATTTGTAACTGGAAAATACTCGCCAATACTATTGTGTACAGCTTAAATATAGCAATGAAATCATGTTTTCAAGTCCTTATATAAAAACTGTATTTCTTTCAATAAAAATAGAGTCAATCCAAAATTAAAAGGATTAGCTCTTAATTATTTTAGTTTACAAATTCTATTATGGTCTTTCTCGGAATATCCGTGATTTTAATTTTTCCAGATTCTTTTAACTGATCTACAGTAGCTTTGGCTTCATGCTCCGCAATATTTAGTTCTTCAGCTATTTGGTGTACTGTTGGTACAAATCCATTCTTATCATTTGAGGACTTCATAAAATTGTATACTTTATTTGCAATATCCATTTGACCGATACCTACCTTTCTTTATGATAGTATCTGCTATGGAATATGGAATTATACATGCTTGTGGCTGGTGAACCATTAAATAGCCGTAAACGGCATATTTTCAGTATGATTTTTGCAAAGAATCCAGTAAAATAAAGGCTTCCCATATTGTCCCTATCAAGAAATGCCTATTTTTCAATGTTTTAGCATATATGGGGTGCGAAAAATAGCTTATTTTTGTTGTGTCTGGTCACACTCAATTTTTGCTTATTCTTAATCCACTGCATATCCTCAGACATATTTCTTTAAAATTATCACTTATTTCTATTGCGCCCTTATACCATCGCTTTTCTCCAATGCCAAAGGCGTAATCAAATACTTCTTTTATTTTTGCATAACCTATTTCAAAGTTTTCTTCCGATTCTTGTCCATCCAATTTTCCAAATTTACATGCCATCCTATACAATGTCTTAATATTTTTGAATAATTCATCTAAAACGCTACTATCGCCTTGTAAGAATCTCATTTTTTTAGTTTCATCCTTAATATTTAATATAGTAATAATAGAAACAAATGCTGATAGAACTATCTTTTCCCCACCATGATCACTTACATATTTTGATAATATAGCAAATGATATACACTGATTATACCGCAATTTTTCTCTATAAGTTAGTTGAAAATATAAACTCAATTCTTTTGTAATATTTTCTATAAAATATTGCTCACCTGTGAAGTTTAATCTGTCACCAAAACTTGTATCTAATTCAGGAAGGTAAATGTTCCAATCAAAAAACTTATCCAAATAACCTGTAGCATCAAAATTTGTACCATAATATTTTAAGATAGAATGAATTAGCTGCTCTCTATTTATAGAAGCAACAAATATTATCCTATCATCATCAAAATAATGTTTAATACGTTCCAACATCTCTATAGCAAAATTTGGTCTACAACGGTCTAATTCATCAATGAATATAACAAGTTTCTGGACATTTTCAACTATGATGCTATCAAATATTTCTTTTACTTTGTTTCGGATTTCCTCTTCTGTCTTTACTGCCGATAAAATATCCTTACCAGAAAATTTTTCTTTAGCATTTCCAAAATTACTTCCAAATTGAACACAACCTATTGAAAGCGAAAAAGAATCCATTAATGAGATTATTTTATCAGATAAAGTATTACTATTTAACTTTTCATCACAATAACATTCACACGCTTTTGTTATGCTCAGTATCAAAGACATTAACGGATCGCTGTGATTGTCATATAACCACGCATTATAATATACTGGAAAATATGTATGTTCTAATTCTAATGATCCCAATGGGTTTTTAGAAAAAGCCGTTTTAACATTTTCTTCTATATTTAATCCTTTCGCTTTTCTTGTCAGAAAATTTAAAGACTGTTCAATCTGTCTTACATAAAATGTCTTTCCGGCTCCCCATTTCGCATCAATACTAATAAACATATTTTCTTCTATCTGTTCCAATGCCATAATAAAATCTATAATATCTTGTGTTCTATTAAATTTATTTTCTTTGATTGATTCTAATACATTTTCTATAGTTGCTTCTTCTGCCAACTTTTTCATAATAAAACTTCCTTTCATTAAACAATCTTAACTATTCCAAACAATATCTAATGAAATCCCTTTGCGTTTACAATATTCCTGTAATTCTTCACGCTCTGTTTCATAATCAATATCCGTAAGTCTGCAAAATTCTTGATCTGAAATCCTATGCTCATCCAAAAATATTTTGTGCCTATAATTCCAGTGATTTTGTCTTATCTCTCTTAACTCATAATCTTCTATTTGGGTAATTTCAGTATTGTTAAGAATTTTCTTAA
>CATLGL010000116.1 GCA_949935895.1 uncultured Clostridia bacterium | reverse complement strand
AAGAACAATATGAAGCTAATTTTGATATGGAATATTATTCTACTATTGCTAAATTAGAAGATTTAGATAAACTAGATATTAGCATTTCTCATATAAGATGTAATGGTTGCGAAAATCACTGTTTACTTACTATCAATAAGTTTAATAATGGCAAAAAACATATTTCAGGAAATCGCTGCGAACGTGGTGCTGGAATTGTATCTGATAATACAAATCTACCAAATTTAATTAAATATAAATTTGACCGAATTTTTAATTATATCCCTTTAGAAGAAAAAAATGCTCCACGAGGAACACTTGGTATCCCTAGGGTTTTGAATATGTATGAAGATTATCCTTTTTGGTTTACTTTCTTTACCTCTCTTGGCTTTCGTGTTGTTTTATCTGAAAAGAGTAATCGTAGTACTTACGAAAAAGGAATGGAATCTATGCCTTCAGAATCAGTCTGTTATCCCGCCAAACTTGCTCATGGTCATATTATTAGTTTATTAGAATCTGGTATTAAAACCATTTTTTATCCTTGTATTCCATATTCAAGAAAGGAATATGAAAAAGCAGATAACCATTATAACTGTCCAATTGTAATTTCTTATTCAGAAGTATTAAAAAATAATGTGGAAGAATTAAAACAAAATGATGTTAAATTTTTAAATCCCTTTTTACCTTTTGATGCTAAAAATTTAACAAAACGTATTTTAGAATTAGATGAATTTAAGCAATTTCATTTTAATAAAAAAGAACTGCTATATGCTGCAAAAAAAGCAGAAGAAGAATATCAAAAAGTAAGAAAAGATATTCATGATAAAGGAAAAGAAGCATTAGACTATATTGAAAAAAATAACTTAAAAGGAATTGTCTTGGCTGGTCGTCCTTATCATGTTGACCCTGAAATCAATCATGGCATTGATACCTTAATTACTAGTTTAGGTTTATGTGTATTAACAGAAGATAGTATTGCAAACCTTACGGAAGCAAAACGTCCACTACGTGTTGTTGATCAATGGATGTTTCATGCAAGACTATATGCAGCTGCTGAATTCGTTGGAAAACACGAGCAATTAGAACTAGTACAATTAAACTCCTTTGGTTGTGGTGTAGATGCTGTGACAACAGATCAAGTAGAAGAAATTTTATCTAGTTATGAAAAAATGTATACACTTATTAAGATTGATGAAGTAAACAATTTAGGTGCTGTTCGAATTCGTATTCGTTCTTTACTTGCTAGTATGGAAAAGCGTTTATCCCAAAACCAATCTGCGCAATTAACTGGAGGTTACGGCGTTACTAAAGTCCCTTTTACCAAAGAAATGAAAAAGGATTATACTATTTTAATTCCTCAAATGGCTCCAATTCATTTTGAGCTAATTGCAGATTCCGTAAGTTCTGAAGGATATCATGTAGAATTATTAAGGGATTGCACTCCTCATACTGTTGAAGTTGGATTAAAGTATGTAAATAATGATGCTTGTTATCCATCTATTTTAACAACTGGACAATTTATTGAAGCTCTTGAATCTGGAAAATACGATGTTAATAAAACTGCACTTATTATGTCTCAAACTGGTGGCGGTTGTCGAGCAACAAATTACATCGGATTTATCAGAAAAGCTTTAAGAGATGCAGGCTTTGAAAATATTCCTGTCATTTCTTTCAATGTTGTTGGTATGGAAAAAAATCCAGGCTTTTCTTTAACTGTACCTTTAATGGAAAAACTATTACGTAGTGTTATTTATGGAGATTTATTGCAAAAGATGTTAACTAAAAATCGTGCTTATGAAATTCATAAAGGTGAAGCAAAAAAATTATTTGATACTTGGATGGAAAAATGTAAAGATATTTTAAAAAATGGAACTTCTAAACAGTTTAAACAAAGTATTTATGATATTGTAAATGATTTTGAAAAGATTGAATTAGATATCTCTGAAGAAAAACCAAAGGTTGGAATTGTAGGAGAAGTTTTAATCAAGTATCATCCTTTTGGAAATAATTTCGTTTCTGAACTTTTAGAGTCAGAAGGTGCAGAAGTTGTTTTACCAGATTTTATGGGCTTTATTAAATTTATGGCAACACATAAAATTACCTTTAATCATTTATTAAAAATAAATAAAACATCTTCTAAAATATCAAAAATCGCAATTAAATTAATTGATGTTTTGGAAAAAGACTTAAAATTAGCCTTAGCAAGTTCTTCTAAAAATTATTTACCACCTTGTGATATATGGCATTTAGAAGAAAAAGTAAAAGACGTTTTATCAATTGGAAATCAAACTGGAGAAGGCTGGTTCTTAACAGCTGAAATGATTGAATATATTGAGCATGATATACCAAATATTATTTGTGTTCAGCCTTTTGCTTGTTTACCAAATCATGTTGTTGGAAAAGGTGTTATTAAAACTATTCGATCAAAATTTCCAGAAGCTAATATTTCACCCGTTGATTATGATCCTGGCGCAAGTCAAGCTAATCAAACTAATCGAATAAAATTATTAATGACTGTTGCAAAAGATAACTTAAAATTAAAGCAAAAATCAATTGAAAAAGTATTAAATGAAAATACCACAAAAAATTTAGATAAGAATAATTCTACTTTTGTTAATCGTTAAACAAAAAAATCATAAAATGTATCCAATTATTTAGATAATTTTTTGAAAAGATTTATCTAAACAATTGGATACGATAGTGTAAAATAAAGTGTGTAAGTAAAAGGTACCAAACTTATGCACTTTACTTTTTTTGTAAATAAAAATATAATAAAGAAAACGGAGGAAAAAATATGGGAAAGAAAATACAAAGAGACCCAC
>CATLGL010000115.1 GCA_949935895.1 uncultured Clostridia bacterium | reverse complement strand
TTTCCTTTTCGTTTTTTTTGGTAGTACGAAAACTACCGCTTATTGGTTTTTCAAAGGATTTATTGTTTATTTTTCAATGTACTTTTTGTTCCTCTTCAATGGAACGTTTTGTATTATACTACATTGCAATTCACTTGTCAACACATTTTTAAAAATATTTTAAATTTTTCATTTTTATATGAACTTTGTCTTTTTACTTTTAGCTTTTTTACATAAAAATGAGCAAAATAAAAAACTAGTAGTTGCTTTGTTTCTTAGGTATTATCTTTTACTAATTTCTACTTAAAAATATGTTTTTCTTAAGTAAATCGTTCCTGTAATATTTATTCTATCATTTTAAATTGATTATGTCAATAGATTTTTTTTGGTAATTTCTACCTCCTTCCAATTTTGGCATGTTTTAGTTACCGTTCAGACTATAACTTATATAGTCTGTTTTATATTAATAACATCATTTATTTTTTCGTTTCACTTCAATGGGTTATCAATCTCCACTTGTAAAAATAAATGATATTACTACTTTCACACTACTTATGTCTCTGAATGGTAATATGGTTTTGTTTAAATTTTCGTATATCTCTTGACATTTTTGATTATACTTTGTAAAATAATACTTATCTAAATAATAATACCATTGCTATGAAAATGACTCGAGCCATTAGAAGTGCCTATACAGAGAAAAAGGATAAAAGCTGAGAACCTTTTAGATAACCTAGTGGACTAACACATTGGAGCAATTATAATAAAGTGAAAGAACTTGCCTTATTCATAAAGGTTTTGTTTTTTAAGCTGGGTGGTACCGCGGAAACAGTTGCTTTCGTCCCTGCATTTGTGCTAGGAAGACGAAAGTTTTTTTGTTTGTCTTCTTACATACATTTCAAATTTTAGGAGGATTTTTTATGAATAAGTACAAAACACATACATGTGGAGAATTAAGAATCAGTGATGTTGGAAAACAAGTTCGTATTGCTCGGATGGATTCGGAACTATTCGTGATTTAGGTGGTGTGGTATTTCTTGATGTAAGGGATCAATATGGGATAACACAAGCGGTTATTTCTGAGAATGACGCATTAGTTGATTTTACAAGTCATATTCCAATTGAATCTACCATTACTTTATCTGGAACTGTTCGAAAAAGAAATCAAGAAACCTATAATCCAAATATTGATACAGGAGAAGTAGAAGTTTTTATTGATACTATCGAAATTTTAGGAAAAAGAACAAAACACTTACCTTTTGAAATTAACCAAACCAAAGAAGTTCGTGAAGATTTACGTTTACAATACCGTTACCTTGATTTAAGAGGCGATAAGTTAAAAAACAACTTAATTTTAAGAGCAAACGTAATACAATTTTTACGTTCTCAAATGATTAAACAAGGCTTTTTAGAGGTTCAAACTCCTATTCTTACTAGTTCTTCTCCAGAAGGTGCAAGAGATTATCTTGTTCCTAGTAGATTGCATGCAGGAAAATTTTATGCACTTCCTCAAGCTCCTCAACAATTCAAGCAATTATTAATGGTTTCTGGAATTGATAAATATTTTCAAATCGCTCCTTGTTTTCGTGATGAAGATGCAAAAGCAGACCGTGCACCAGGTGAGTTTTATCAATTGGATATGGAAATGAGTTTTGCTAGTCAAGAAGATGTATTTTCTGCGATTGAACCTGTTATATATCATACTTTTAAAACATTTTCTATAAAAGAAATTTCATCTTACCCATTTCCTAGAATTACGTATCAAGATGCTATGTTACACTATGGCAGTGATAAACCAGATCTAAGAAATCCCCTTTATATTATTGATGTAACAAACTTCTTTTCAAAATGTTCTTTTACGCCATTTCATCATAAAACTGTACGTGCTATTAAAATAGAAGGACAAATGTCAAAGGGATTTCATGAAAAAATCCTTTCATTTGCCACTTCAATTGGTATGGCTGGTCTTGGGTATTTGGAGGTACAAGAAGATTTATCTTATAAAGGTCCTATTGATAAATTTATTCCAGATGAAATGAAAAAAGAATTGTTAGAACTTGCTAATTTAAAAGTAAACGATACTATCTTCTTTATTGCAGATAATGAACAAAGAGCTAATTCCTTTGCTCGGACAAATTCGTACAGAACTTGGAAAACGTTTAAATTTAATTGAAGATAGTCAATTCTGTTTTGCTTGGATTGTTGATTTTCCAATGTATGAACTTTCAGAAGATGGAACATATGCTTTTAGCCATAATCCATTTTCTATGCCACAAGGCGGACTAGATGCATTAAGTTCCAAGAATCCATTAAATATTCTAGCTTATCAATATGACCTTGTATGTAATGGCATAGAACTTTCTTCTGGTGCTGTTCGTAATCATGATATCAACATTATGGAAAAAGCTTTTGAAATTGCTGGTTATACCAAAGAGCAATTACAAGAAAAATTTGGTGCACTTTATACTGCATTTCAATATGGTGCTCCACCTCATGCAGGAATTGCACCTGGTGTTGACCGTATGATTATGCTATTAACTAGTGAAGAAACAATACGTGAGGTTATTGCTTTTCCTATAAATAGTAAAGCACAAGATGTTATGATGGGAGCTCCTCGGAATGGTAAGTCATTCCCAACTCCGTGATGTTCATATTAAATTAGTTAAAAAAGATTAGGAATTTCCTAATCTTTTTAATTTTGCATCTATTTTTATCATACATCTCTTGGTCAAACATTTTTTATTTACAAATTCGACTTTATCTTCCATAGTATGCATCTAATAGACTTTGTTTTAATTCTGTTACAAGTGGTAATCTTGGATTTGCTGTTGTACATTGGTCTTCGAATGCACGGTCTGCTAATTCATCTACATTTGCTAGGAAATCTTGCTCATCAATTCCTAATTCTTGTA
>CATLGL010000114.1 GCA_949935895.1 uncultured Clostridia bacterium | reverse complement strand
ATTTTATAAGCTACTTTTTTTCTAGTTGTTTTTTCAAAAGCTTTAACCATGTCTAATACACTATAACCTGTTCCTGTTCCTAGATTATAGATATATAAACCTTTTTCTTCTTTGTCAATCTTTTCTAATGCTTTTACATGACCTTTTGCTAAATCTACTACATGGATATAGTCTCTTACTCCTGTTCCATCTGGTGTATCATAGTCGTCTCCAAATATAGATAGTTCTTTTAATTCTCCACTTGCTACACGTACTACATATGGCATTAAATTATTTGGTATTCCTTGTGGTTCTTCCCCAATTAATCCACTTTTGTGTGCTCCTACTGGATTAAAATATCTTAAAATACAAATATCCCATGTATTATCTGATGTATATATATCTTTTAAAATTTGCTCAATAAATAATTTTGTAGTGCCATAAGGATTTGTTGTTCCACCCGTTCTACATTCTTCAGTTAGTGGAATTCTTTCTGGTTCTCCATATACAGTTGCAGAAGAACTAAAAATAAACTTTTTACATCCATATTTTCTCATGGTGTCTAATACGATTAAGGCTCCTGATATGTTGTTGGTATAGTATTCAATTGGTTTTTCTACTGATTCGCCAACAGCTTTTAGCCCAGCAAAATGTATTACTGATTCTATGTTGTTTTCTGAAAATATCTTGTCAAGCGCGTTATTATCTCTTATGTCATTTTCATAAAATTTAGGTGTTTTTCCTGTAATCTTTGCGATTCTTTCTACAACGTCTTTTGAGCTATTACATAAATTATCGATTATGACTATATCGTAACCTGAATTTTGTAATTCAACGGCAGTGTGGCTTCCTATGTAGCCTGTACCACCTGTGATTAGAATTGACATACTTCAAACCCTCCCTATTTTCAGTTCGGACAAGAGTTAGTATATTGCTAGGCAATCGAGGAATAACCAACGGAGGCGTGCTTTTTGCACGTTGGAGGTAGGTTATCCGAAGAAGCCACTTCGCAAGATGCTGATTATTGTTCGAACCTATAAATATGGACGCTATAGAAGCGTCCTAATTACTTAAGCAATTGTATCGTCAGCTTCATCAAATGGAATAAATTTACTAACTGACGCTTGTGGAATTGTTTCATCCATTCTAAATGTTTTAAATGAGTTAGCTATTTTCGCATCTATTAAACATTCTACTGTATCTTGTGGAGATTCTTGAACTAACGCAAGTTCACTAATTAAAATTTGTTTTGCATTAGTAAGCATTTTTTTCTCGCCCGTTGATAGTCCTTTTTCTTTTTGTTTAAAGCTTAAATTTCTAACAACATCAGCTACTTCAAAAATATCTCCTGTTTTCATTTTGTCCATATTTTCTCTGTATCTCTTGTTCCAATTCATATCTGTTTGTGTTTCATCCTCACTCAAAATGTCAAAAACCTTGTCAGCTCCGAGTTTTATCTATTATACCTCTTATTCCAACCTTATCAGCTTGGCTAGTTGGTATCATAACTTTAACTTCACCTGGCATCTTGATTATGTAATATGCCTGTTTTTGTCCTAAGATGTCTTTTTCCTCAATCGCGTCGATTGTTCCTGCTCCATGCATTGGGTAAACTATGTAATCGCCTACGTTGAACATAAACACACTTCCTCTCAATTTTGTCAAATTTTTCCGACATAATTATTATACTATAATTTTTAAAAAATTTCAAGGGCATTTTTGTAAAAAAGCACTTTATTTTGTAGGTTTGTCAAACATATGTCACACTGACTTAGAAATATCTATATTTGAAATACCAAGTGTGCTCTTTCTGAACTTTAACCTTGTATATATTCTATATATTTTTCATTTGGACTTAGCCATTTTAATGGTTTCATTGGAAAATTATTATATACCCTTTCCCAATATTTTAATCTATTCTTAAAATCTTCAAAACTACAGAATATTTTATTGTAGTAAAATCTTTCTTGGTCTTTTCTATGACTTCTTTCTACTTTTCCATTATGTCTTGGTGTTCTTGGTTTTATTAGTTTATGTCTTATTCCTAGCTTCTCTAATTTCTTCTCAAACATCGTTTTCTTATTTGTTTCATATGTATGTAGTCTATTCGTAAATTCAAAACCATTATCTGTTTGTATACATTCTATTTTGAATGGAAATTTCTTTATTATTATATCTATAAATTCTGCTGACGCACTCGTGCTTTGCTCTTTACTCGCCCACAATACTCTTTTCCTTGTGTATTCGTCTATAGCTGTATATTGGTAATATCTTCCATCTTGTTCTATTATTTCTTTCGTTAAATTCTTTCTCGGTACATACTTTACATCTACCTGTACTCTTTCTCCTGGATATTTCATTTGCTCATATGGCTTTGGCTCATATTCTTTCTTCTTACTTGGTGCTTTATTATATATTCCTATTCTCTGCATTACTCTATACAAACTTGTTATTCCTCTTGTGTATCCTGCTTGCTTTAGTTTTATCCATAGCACTACTAAACCTGTTTCTTTATTTTTATTCTTGTAATTTTTTATTAGCTTTATTTCTTCCTTTGTATGCTGCTTTGGATGACTGTGTGGTCTTCTTGATTTGTTCTTTAATGATTCTATTGTTCCATCATATTTTTCTCTCCATCTATATATTGTTTTCCTATGCATTTTAAACTTTATTGCTGCTTTTGTTACTCCATTTCTGTACGAATATTTAATTACTGTTTGCTTATACAGTATATCTTGTGTTATACTATTCATTGGAAATACCTCCGTGATTTAGTTTTCTGTTCAAAAACATTATATCACTTTGGTATTTCCTTTTTACATTTTGTGTGACATATCTATTGTAAACCTATAATTTTTGTAAAAAAGCACTTTATTTTAGATATTTAAGCTGTCTACTTGACAAGGGGCTGATCACACTTTTTGCTGTCGCCCCTTGATTACCCACCAGCAAGGACAGTCGGGGCTGTCAACGGTGGGCGCAGCCCATTT
>CATLGL010000113.1 GCA_949935895.1 uncultured Clostridia bacterium | reverse complement strand
ATTAATTGAGGTAAAAGAAAAATTTGGTGATGATAGAAAAACTAAAATAGTAGCAGCAGCAGATGAAATTGAAATGGAGGATTTAATTAAAGAAGAACAAACGGTAATTGCATTAACTCATTTTGGATATATAAAAAGAATGCCAGTAGATACTTATAAAAGTCAAAGAAGAGGTGGAAAAGGAATTACAGGAATATCAACAAGAGAAGAAGACTTTGTAAAACAAATCTTCACAGCTTCAACTCATGATATGATTTTATTCTTTACTAACAGAGGAAAAGTTTATAAATTAAAAGGATATGAAATTCCTGAAGCTGGAAGAACCGCAAGAGGAACAGCAATTGTTAACTTATTGAGTTTGGATAATGGAGAAAAGGTTTCAGCCGTAATTCCAATTCAAAATTTTGCAGAAGGAAAATACTTATTAATGGCAACTAAAAATGGTTTAATAAAGAAAACAGCATTAAAGGAATATGATACTACTAGAAAGACTGGTTTACAAGGAATTACATTGAAGGAAGAGGATGAATTGATTTCTGTTCGTTTAACAGATGGAGAAGACAATGTAGTACTTGTAACAAAAGAAGGAATGTGTATTACATTTGATGAAAAAGATGTAAGACCAATAGGAAGAGTATCACAAGGGGTTATTGGAATTAAAGTAGATAAAGAAGATCAAGTAATAGGAATGGAATCGATTATCACTGGTTCTAAAGCTACTCTTCTTGCTATTACAGAAAATGGATTTGGAAAACGTACAGAAATTGATGAATATAGAGTACAAGCAAGAGGGGGAAAAGGTGTTATAACATATAAAATAACACCAAAAACAGGAAAAATAGTAGGAATACGTATTGCAACTGGTGATGAAGATGTCATGTTAATTACAGATAAAGGCACCATTATCCGATTACCAGTTAAAGATGTTAGTGTATTAGGAAGATCAACACAGGGAGTTACTTTAATGAGAACAAATGATGGTGGTAAAGTAGTTAGTATTGAGATTGTAGAAAAAGAAGAAGTAGTAGAAGAGGAAGAGAAAGAATAAAAGTAAAAATAACGTCTAACAATAAAGTTAGACGTTATTTTTTTTAAAGCGAATATCTTCACCAAAGAAACGACAAATATTATAAGCTCCTACAAATCTAGAAAAAATTCTCTCATCATATTTTGTACGTAAATCTTGTAAATTTAAGTTGGTAGAAATAATAGTTTTGGTAATATGATGATTTTGATTTAATAAACGTGTATTAATAACATTAAAAAGTTCTGTGAATTTCATACTATTTAAATTTTCTGTACCTAAATCATCTATAATTAGCAAATCAACATTTAAAATATTATCATACGTTAGTTGAGAGGCATTTTTATTAAAACGATAATCTATAATAGTATCCAACATAACAGGAGCAGTTTGATAAAGAACTGTTTTCCCATTTTTTAATAATTCACAAGCAATACAATCAGATAAAAATGATTTTCCAAGCCCAGTATTTCCTGTAAATAAAAGATTTTTCTGTTCTGGTACATCAAAATTTTTGATAAAAGAATGAGAAATTTCTTTTATATTTTTGATATTATCACGTGGAGAAAGATTAGAACGATACAATTCTTCACAAATCTTATCTGAATATAAAGCTAGATTAAAATGTTCAAAATTATGATTTTTTAAATCAGTAATATTAGATTGATTATATGCGATATCAAACAATTTTTGTTTAATACAACTACATAATTCGTAATGTTGTTGTATTAAAATGTATCCAGTATCTTCACACTTTTCACAATCAAAATGAGGTTTAAAAGAAGAATAATCAAAATGTAAAGAAGATAGTAATGCTTGTTTTTCTACTTTTAAAGCTTCAATTTTATCTTTTAACTCCTGAATGGAAGTTGTAGAATTATTAGAATTTAAAATAGATTTTGCAGTATTTAGAGCAAAAATGTTTAGTTCTTTATCAATTTCTTCTAATTTAGGCAAAGAATGATATAGGTTTTCTTTTCTTTTCTCGAAATCAAGAAAAGCTGACAACCTTTTTTGCTCATATTCTTTTAGTAATAGTTTTAAAATAGATTGACTCATAAATTAAGAATCTCCTTATCTAATATTTAAGCTTTTTGTATATTTGCATATAAAGAATCTAAGTCATCGTATTTTCGTTGTTCATAATTTTGATAACTTTTCTTTTCTAATTCTTTAATCATATAGGGCTTGTTTTTCTTTTCTTCTAAAAATTTTTGGACATCAGCGACAGTTTTTAGATGGTGCTCATTCCAATCAGATAAAATTTTATCAATATAGTCAAAACTAAAATTAGACTTTGAGGTAGTTTTCTTTAAAGCAAGTTCAATAATATCTAAACTGTAAGAAAAATCAACTACCCATTTTTGTATATAGGCTTCCTCATATTGTGTAAGTAATCGGTTTAACCCTAGCTTTTTAGCAATGGATTTTTTCAAAACATTCAACTTTTCTTCTTTTTGATAATACAAATCTAAATCAGAAAATGTTTTAATATGATTTTTATACCAAGCATCTGCTACTGTTTGAATATAATTTCTATGAAGAGCAGAACGTTCAAAACAATAACGGAATAGTGCAAGCATTACTTGTTCATCAAAATCATATTTTTTAAACCATAAGTCAATATCGTTATACCAAGAAGGAGACATGACACCTTGAAAAAAAGATGAATTGATTGCTTCAATAGCTTTAGCACGATATTGATTTTCTTCTGTTTTTTTGGTATCTGCCAAAATAGATACTCTTGGTTTATACAATTTATGCAGTTCGATTTCTTGTAAATTATTTACAACAAATCCAGTCGTTTTTTTAGTAATAACACCACAGTCTTCCCAATATTTCTAGCTATATTGAATTACTTTAAGGGACAAAGAAAGTTTTTTAGATAAATCATTTAATTTAACGTCTTTTCCATATTTTGATAAAAACAAAATATATAAGTATACTTTGATAGAATCTCCAGATGCTTGTGATAA
>CATLGL010000112.1 GCA_949935895.1 uncultured Clostridia bacterium | reverse complement strand
CAGATATATCCAGCTTATATTTGGTTGTTATATCTTCTCCTTTATTAGCCACTTTTACTCACCTCTTTTTTAACGCAAATTAAAACCAGCTGTCTCCAGCTGGTCTCCTGTTTATTTTTTTCTTTTTGGTTTTACCTTTATCATCATAAATATTTAATCTTCTAACTAATAAAAATACTTCCTTTATTTTTTCTTTTCTTATTGAAAATGGTGTAACTGTAGGAAATCGTTCGCAAATTTGCATTTCCAATTCAAAGAATATCTGATAAAGGGGAACATCAGATATGTCCCCCTCTTCTAGTTTTTTCCGTTATTTCCTTTAGTTATTTGATTGATTGAATATGTTACGATATTAGATAAAACATCAACTATTTCTTTTATAGATGTATTTCTTAACTCTTCATCTGTTAATCCTTCAAATACATCTTTTAATAGTGGTTTAACAATATCCATAGAATGTGCAAGCACTTTTGCAACAGCTTTTATTAATTCTGTTTTATCTCCTGCTTGAATATTATCAATATCAATAATATTTAATAAATCCTCTACTATTCCAAACATCAAATCATATGTTTCTGCTGTATAAGTCTTAACTATTTTTCTTTTTTCATAAATATTTAACTTTAAATCCATCTTTTATCCTCCTAGGCTTCGATTGTTTTTGCCTTCAAAGTATCTATTGTTGTAACAGTATCAAAGAATGTACTTACATCAGCACGATCTTTTGCAACATCAACATTGATAGCTTTTGCAACTTTACCTGTTTTAGTAAATTTATGTGTTGTAGAAATTCCTGTATATGTTACTTCTTGACCATTTGAATCTGTTCCATCATTTTCTGTTGCATGAGTATTATCAGGGATATTAAATGTTCCTTTATGTCTCCATACATATATTTCATCACCATTAGTTTTCTTTGTTTTATAACCTAATGCAAAATATTTTACTTTTCTTTCTCCTTCAATTAATGTTCCAGTTTCTTCATCATAGTCTTGTCCTGTAATTAAAGCTAATTTGTCTTGAGGAATTACAGATACAGAACATTTAATTTCATCTGCTCCAGTAGAATTAATAACTATTGCTGCCATATTGTTATAATATTTTGATTCACTTGAATTACTTGTAGCTTTTGAAATCTCTCCAACACCAGCTAGTTCAATTACTTCTCCTGTTGTGTATCCTTCTCCCTCTTTATTATTATCTGTCAATACTTCAGCTATAACTAAATCTGTTACACCTCTATATTCAACAATTTCATCAAGATTTTTGTTCATGTTTTTACCCTCCTTATAAAATTTCTATTTTTTTAACGGCTATTCCTCTTCCTGTTTGTGTAGGTTCATCACTTTCAACGTCATAGCCTTTACCACTAACTATGAACCCTTTTTCTTTTAATTTGCTTTTTGCTTTTAATAATTCTGTATTTACTAATTTAGGATTGTTTGAATAAAATGCAACAATGAAAAGCCATACTATTTTGTGTTCTTCATTATCATAAAAACTATCACCAGTTGTATTCATATTCTTAAATGTAAAATATGAATCAGGATAGCCTTCTTCTTGATTCATCGTACCTTGTTGGAAAACTGGATATTTCAAACCTTCCAATATACTAACTATCTCATCTTTCATTTATCCGTTCAACCTCCTTATTTCACTATTAAATATTTCTCTTTGTGCTTCTGCTACTTCTTTGCGTGTACTATTACCAAAAAAAGCATTGTACATTTTTGCATCTTTTTTTGTTTCTTCAGCTACACCTAGATTTTTTCCATATTGATTACTTACTGCATGGCTTTGTGTACCATACATTAAAAATATTGAAGCTAGACCACCTTCGCTAATACTAAAACCTGTCTTTACACTTGCAAGAGTACCAGTCCATTCAATTTCCGCTTCTTTTCGTAGAGTTTTCTCTGTTTGATGTGTTTCATTATGTGGTGTTATAGCATCTTGTGCTTTTTGTGTAATTATCTCATGGGTTTTCTTTAGAGCCTTTTCTGAAATGTTTTTTACATTTCCGTTTAGTTTAGTAAGCCTTGATATTGCTTCTTCAAATCCATCAAATTCTATACGTGTTTTGTTACTCATATTAAGCACCACCTTTTACACGTCTTACTTTAAATTTGAGGAATTGATGCCTTTGATTTATATCTTCTGGTTCATTAATAATATCAAATATAGCATTATCACTAGCTCTAACAATTCTACAATTACTTATGATATCTGGTCTGTACCATGTTTCTATGTTTGCAGTATCTTCTATGGAATATATACCATTTATTGTTTTTTCTGTTCCACCATAAGTTTTGAAACTTCCGAAAAATAAATTTTTAGGTTTATTGTTTTTATCTTTTATAGATAAAGCTTCTTCAACTGTCGGATATTGTTTTCTGTTAACACCATTTACTTTAGAGATTGATTTTGGAATCAATAATATAAGTGGAATAGGATTTTTTATTTCTAATCTATAATCACTCATTTTCATCACCTTTATTATTCTCTTTATTTTTATCGGTATTTTCTCTTTCAATATCAGAACTATCTTTGCTACTTAATTGAATTGCTCTTTGTAAGAAATATGGGGAAAACGATGTTCCCCCACTTCCATAATTCCATAAATCTGATACACCTCTTGCAATTACACCAACTGTCGAAGAAGCATTAACAACCTCTTTATCTACTCCACCATCTAGAAGAAATTGCTTTACATCTTCAATATAACCTTGAATTGTATCATCTTGATAGTCTCCAGTAATTCCGAGACGTTTTTTTACTTCCTCTAACATATTACTTACTCCTTTAATCTAGTTCTTCAACTAATCTTCTTGGATCAGCTAATAACTCTTTGGCTCTATCTTTGCTAACAGATATTACATCGTTAACTGTATAGTCTTGTTTAGTGTATTTATCAGTAAAAGCAATTAAAACTTTTAATCGTACACCATTAGCTTTTGCTTCTTTTTTATTTTTTTCTTCTGCTTCAGCTTTTGCTTTTGCTTCTTCCTCTGCTTTGGCTTTTTCTTCCTCTTCAGCCTTTGCCTTTGCTTCTTCCTCTGCTTTGTCTTTTTCTTCAGCTTAAGCTTGAGCATAAGATTCTTCGAAT
>CATLGL010000111.1 GCA_949935895.1 uncultured Clostridia bacterium | reverse complement strand
AATTTAAATTGCAGCTTAAAACTACTTATTTCAAGACATTTATCACATTTTAAATATTTTGGTGTAATCTTTCTCTACCGATTTATTTATCGGTTTATCTTTCACGTTTCTTTAACTCTTTTGGGGGATTTTTTACATTTTGAAATACTGTATATCCTCTTAGATATATTATATCATTGTTTTTTTAATATTTCAAGTGTTTAAAATTATTAAGAAACATTAAGATTCAAAAATTTAAGTATTCAAAAATTTTATTAGAAACGTTATTACATTTGGTATCCATACAAAGAAAGGTCAAATTATGTTTATTAATCCGATTTCTGTAACTCCTATGCTATCAAAAAACTACAATAATAATGTTGCAAAAACAAAAAATGTCCATTTTTCAGGCAAAATAAATCCTGAAACTGAAAAAAATCAATTAAAAATTCTTTTATGCCAAGATATTTGGGCCGAAAAACTGAAAGTAAAACTTCCTGAAACTGAATTGGAAAAAGAAACTATCTTAGAAATTCTGCAACAAAGACAAAAATTAGACAGATATGTCAGACTTACCAACGAAAGACTAAGATTGGACGGTCAAATAAGCTATGCGAGCAGATTACTAAAAGAAAATCCTAGTCATCCTGATTTACCTCAAGTTTTAACCGAAATAAAGAAATACGGTAATCTTGATTCAACCCTAAAAACTATGGATAAACAAATTAATCTTGAAGCTAAAAAGAATGCTCCTGCAATAGAATATTTTAAAAATATCCAAAAACTTGAAGAAGAATACTCAGAAAAACGACTTATCAAAAACTCTGCTTTTGACAAATTTTGGCATAAAGTTCAGAAAAACAATATTAATATTAACGGACAATATTCTACTAAGGAATTAATTGATATTATAGCAAACACAGAACCAACAGGCACTCTAGCTAAAACATCTAAAGTTAAGCCTCAACCTACAACAAAAAAACAAATTCTAAGTCAAATAGAAAAACAATATGAACAACTACTTCGGGAAAGCGTAGATGTATATTCCGGAGAAGCACACCACAATAAAGAATCCGAAAATGCACGTCAAATTATCAATGAAACAAATAAGGAAACTCTAAAAAATTTTCCGGATATAAATAAACATCTTTTAAAGATTTACGAGAACATTGAACGTAAATTTATTCATAAAGTTGACAGATTGGCTGATACCGATATCTACCCGATAGGTGAAATCTGGAAAGACATGAAAAATGTTGAAGCTACAATGAAAAAAACAATGCTTGAAATCGATGATTTAAATTCACAACTCGATGAAACCCATGAAAATAAAAAACTTCAATCTCTTTTATCAGAAAAAGAAACTAAACTTGAAGAATTGAAAAAAGATTGGATTGAAGGGCTCAATTACAGTATTAAATACGAAAGTATAAATAGAGAAAGAATGGAAGACGCCGATAGACTTTCTGAATATGACTACCTTACAAGCGAAAATAAAACATTAAAACGACATAAAAAAGCATTTGAAATTTTACAAAATAATGATAATACAATTCCTGATGAGCTTTGGCCATTGATTTTAAAATAAGAAATAAAATAAACAAGCAAAACAAAAAATAAAAGAGGATAGAAAACCTATCCTCTTTTATTTTTTCCAGAACTTACGAGTTCAAAACGTTGTTGCTTGAAAATATGGCTTAAAAAATTTTATGATACTATTACTATAAGGAGTTTTATAAAATGTTAAAATCAAAATTCCAACTAACAGTTTTAGTTGATAATAATACTATTATTGATAAATATTTTTTAGGAGAGCCGGCGCTATCTTTTTATATTGAATATGAGAACAAGAAAATACTTTTTGATACAGGATATTCTGATATAGTCCTAAAAAATGCAAAAAAGATGAATATTCCCTTTAAACAATTAGATTATATTGTACTTTCTCATGGTCACAATGACCACACAGGAGGTTTAAAATATCTTCTGGATTTTTATAAACATTTAGAGTATAAACCCAAAATTGTTGCCTGTTCAAATATTTTTTCCAAAAGATTTGATAATATTGACGGAGAATTTGGCTCACCACTTTCAAAAGAGGAAGTAGAATCTGTTTTTAAAGTTATATACACAGATAAAACATTTTTATTAACTGAAAATATTTATTTTCTCGGTAAAATACCTCGAATAAACAATTATGAGGGAAAAGCTCAAATTGGTTTTTTAAAAAATTCTAATATTCCTGATTTTGTAGAAGATGACAGTGCTCTTGCTATTCGCATAAACAAGAAGATTTTTGTTGTCACAGGCTGTTCTCATTCAGGTATTATTAATATATGCAATTACGCTAAACAAGTCTGCAAATTAGATACTATTTACTCTATTATAGGCGGTTTGCACTTGAAGGAAGCTACTCAAGAACATCTTGAATATACCATAAATGAATTAAATAGACTTAATTTAGATTCTTTATATGCTAGTCATTGCACGGGATTTAAAGCAACATGTAAATTAGCAGAAACAATAAAAGTTAAAGAAGTTGGTGTTGGCTTACAAATTGCAATATAAAAAAGCAACTTTTTTGCAACCCGAAGTCAAAATTGCCCAAAAATTCTCAAAATCCACCCAAACAAAAAAGGCTCGGAACTTAGTCCTCGCCTTACTTTTAAAAATTTACGCCTGCCGCGATTCGAACGCGGGACCCTCTGCTTAGAAGGCAGATGCTCTATCCAGCTGAGCTACAGACGCATATCTTTCCTCAACATTTACATATTAATGATAACATGAAAATTTTTTTGTGCAAGCACTACTTTAATAAAAAATAATCTAAATATTTATAATATGGAAATATTATTAAGAGCATAGCTTTATTTTTTTGTTTATATATAAGAGTACAATAAAAAAGAAAGGGAAACAAAATGTTAACGCGTAGAGAACTTGAAGTATTTAAACTATTATGTAAAGGTTATAATAATAAAGAAATAGGAAAAATTCTTTATATAAGCTCGCATACAGCTAAGGCACACGTAAATTCTATAATAAACAAACTAAGTGTAAGAAATAGAACTCAAGCAGCATACCTGGGAGGAACATACTCAATATTAAAAAAGAAAGTCGACTAAAAAGTTCTAATACCAATAAAAAAGAGAATCAAGGGTTATCCTTAATTCTCTTTTTAAAATTAGGTGTCGGCAACGAGTTATCTTCCCGGGAGGTGGCCCTCCAAGTATTTTCACCGCTGTGAGTCTTTACGACCGTGTTCGGGA
>CATLGL010000110.1 GCA_949935895.1 uncultured Clostridia bacterium | reverse complement strand
AAATAGAAGTAAATGAAGGTGTTGATGATAATCTAAATGGATATCGAACGATTGCTATTTTTGGAGTAGACAGTAGAAGTAATGAAATTGTAAAAGGAACCAGAAGTGATTGTGTCATTCTTGCAACAATTGATGAAAAAACAAAAGAAGTAAAATTAACATCAGTATATCGTGATACATATTTAGAAATTACAGGAAGAGGTTTAGATAAATTAACACATGCATATGCTTATGGTGGAGCAAGCTTAGCAATGAGCACATTAAACACAAACTTAGACTTAAATATTAAAGAATTTATAACAGTTAATTTTGAATCTGTAGTTGATATTGTAAATGCAGTAGGAGGAGTTAGCATTAGTATAACCAATGAAGAACTAAAATATATTAATGATTATATTGATGAAATCAACAAAGTAACAAAAAATAATGCAAGCCATGTTACAAAAGCAGGTACACAAAGCTTAAATGGTGTACAAGCATTAGCATATGGAAGAATTCGTTATACATCTGGTGGAGATTATAAACGTACAGAAAGAATGAGAGATGTTATGATGGCAGTACTAGGAAAAGCAAAAAAAATGAGTGTATCACAATTAAATTCACTTGCAGACAAATTGTTGCCAATTGTTTATACCAATATACAAGGTGGAGAAATTATCTCACTTATCCCACAACTTGCAACCTATAAAATAACAGATAGTACTGGTTGGCCATATAATACAAAAGGAGCAACTATAAATGGAGTATGGTATGGTCCACCAATCACACTAGAATCAAATGTAAGAGAATTACATCAAAAGGTGTATGGACAAGCAGACTATGAACCAAGTGCTAAAGTGAAAGAAATTAGCAATAAAATTGTAAAGAAAACTGGGTATAGTAAATAAAAAAGACCTAGCAAAGAAGTATATTACAAATTGAATATTAAAAAATCCACAAAATTCAAGCAAATTTTGTGGATTTTTGTGTAAATATGGTATCGATAGAAAAAGCAGTTAAACAGAATATTATTTATGTTACATAATCTTATCTAATTATTACAAAACGATGACATTTACGCAAAAAAACTTGAACAAAAAATAACTTTGTAGTATTATGAAAAAGAAAATGGAAAAACCTTGAAAAGACAAATTATTTTTGATATAATGTGCAAGATGGAGGATGCAAAAAATGAACCTAAAAAAGATAATATCTATTATGGTTGTTCTTATGTGGATGAGCGTCGTTTTTTACTTTTCAAATCAACAAGGAGAAGGCTCAGGAAATACCAGTAGAACAGTATCTAAAATTATTGTTAATATTATCGATATTCAAAAACAATATACATCCCAACAAACAGAAGAACTAATACAAATAGTAGAGCCAATTATTAGAAAAATAGCACATTATACGATTTATGCAATAGGAGGACTGGCAATTGCTAATTGTGTTTATCAGTTTTTTAATAAAGAAAATATAATGATAGGAATTAGTATGACAATTGGCGTTTTATATGCTATTAGTGATGAAATACATCAATTTATAATACCAGGTAGAAGTGGTAATATAAAAGATGTTGTTATAGATTCATTAGGAATAGTAACTGGAATTATTGTGTTTCTATTAACAAAAGAAATTTATAAGAAAATAAAGTGTAAAGAAGGAAATAGGGAGGTAGAATAAATTGGTTATAGAACAAACTAATTTATCGACAATAAATAATAAAGTGGCAAAAAATAAAATAGATAATAAATTAACAAAAATTAGAATTAGACATGCCATTAGTGGAACTATTAAAAGAGGGATTGATATAGTAGCAGGGATTACAGGTTGCTTACTACTTGTTCCAATAACTCTTTTTGTCGTTATTTCAAATACTATTTATAAAGAAAATGGGTCAATTTTCTTTACGCAAGAACGTATAGGAAAAAAAGGCAAAGTATTTAAAATGTATAAATTTAGAACTATGGTAGTAGGAGCAGAAGATATATTAAAAAAGCATATTGAAGAAAAGACGGAAATAGGAAAAGAATATTTAGAGCATAAAAAGATAAAAAATGATCCAAGAATTACAAAAGTAGGAAAATTTTTAAGAGCTACTAGCTTAGATGAATTTCCACAATTTATCAATGTAATGAAAGGACAAATGAGTTTAGTAGGACCTCGACCATATTTACCAAGAGAAAAGGAAGATATGGGAGAATATTACGACTATATTATACAAATGAAACCTGGAGTAACTGGACCATGGCAGGTTGCAGGAAGAAACAATTTGGAGTTTGAGGATAGATTAGAACTAGATAAGGAATATTGCGTTAGACGTGGGAATAGAAGAGATGTAAGGATACTATTAAAAACAATAGCAAAAGTTGTGAAAAAAGAAGGAGCTATCTAATATGAAAAAAGAATTCTGCGCGTTGATTATGGCAGGGGGAAAAGGAACTAGATTTTGGCCAAAGTCTACAGAAGAGAAGCCAAAACAATTTTTAAATTTAATTGAAGAAAGAACAATGCTACAAATGACAGTAGATAGAGTAAAGAAAATTATACCAATTGAGAAGATATTTATTGTAACTTGTTCAAAATATACTAAGTTAGTTGAAGAACAAATTCCAAAATTGCCTAAAAAAAATATTATAGTAGAACCAATAGGTAGAAATACAGCTCCATGTATTCTTTTAGCATCATTATATATTAAACAAATATACGAGGATGCCATTATAACAGTACTTCCATCAGATCATATTATTAGTAAAGAGGAAGATTTTTGTGAAGTATTAAATGATGCCAATCAATACTTAAAACAAAATACAGATGCAATTGTTACAATTGGAATAAAGCCAGATAGGCCAGAGACAGCTTATGGTTATATTAAAACTACAAAAGATATAGTTAAGATAAATAATAATCAAATGATTAAAGTCGAACGATTTGAAGAAAAGCCAGATTTAGAAAAAGCACAAAAATATTTGGAATCAAAAGAATATTTATGGAATGCAGGAATGTTTATTTTTAATGTTAATTACATATTAAAGGAATTAGAAAAAAATTGCAATTATACTTATCAAATATTACAACAATTGCCTAATATATATGATGAAAATTATCAAAAAATTTTAAATGAAACATATGCTGAATGTGAAAATATATCAATTGATTATGCAGTAATGGAAAAATCGAATAATATATATGTTATTCCTTCAGACTTTGGGTGGGATGATATAGGAAATTGGCAATCAATACAAAGATATCTTGCTCCAGATGACTATGATAATATTATAAAAGGAAATGCAAAAGTATATAATTCAAGAAATAATATTATTTATGCAGGAGATAAAAAAATAATATTGCAGGATATAGAAAATATATTTTGTATAGAATCTAATGATATTA
>CATLGL010000109.1 GCA_949935895.1 uncultured Clostridia bacterium | reverse complement strand
AATGTTATTATTGAATTCTTATTGTGTTCTTTATCTTGTCCTAATGCTAATTTTATAACAACTCTACCATTCTTTTCTACATCATCAATTTGCTTTAAATATATCATTGTATCTTCGTGTCTATTATCTTCAACTATATAGTCTGGATTTTCAATTATGCTTTTTATATACGGTCGTAATTGTTTATATTCTTCTTCATGGTATAAAAGTATATGTTCATATAATCTCTCATCTGTTAAAATTACTTCTTCTGTTATTAATTTATTTTCATATGCACCTAATTTTTTTCTATCTAAATTTGTTATATATTGCAATGCATTACCTTCTTTTTATTTTGATTTGTAATATAATAACAAATTTTTACACTTTTTACAATACATATACTAATTTATTTGCAAAATTATTATATTTTTCTTGCATTTTCTATTTGTAATTGACATTCTTCTTTTAATATTCCTGTTTCAATATTTACATCTGTAACAGATTTCTCTTTAATATCAAATATTGTGACATTAGGATTCATATCAGATTCGCTTGGTGCTCCATATATAAAATTTTTTATTTTTGCCTTAATACATGCTGACATACACATACTACAACTCCAAGCATTTGACATTATATAATATTTTGATAAATCTCTTGTATTAAGTTTTTTACATGCTTCTGAAATCAAGTTTATTTCTGCATGTAACACAGGATTACACATTGATTTGGCAGTATTATGAGCTCTTTCAATTATATTTCCTTGTTCATCAATTAATATCGCTGCAAATGGTGAATTTCCTTCATTTATTGCTACATCAACTTCTTTTATTACTATCCTCATTAAATTTTCCTTAATTTCTTTACTCAAACTCATAATATTTTCTCCTTATAATTTTTATTATTGCTATAATATCATAAAAGCAGACCATTATCAAATGATTGTCTGCTTTTGTCGAACTATATTTATTGTTTGTTTAAAAACTGTCAGCAAGTTAAATTTTAGGATGACAAAATGATGACTTTTGCATTTTCACTCCTACCTGCAAAGCCTTGTAGTTGGCTACTTACCGCAACAATTTTTGTACTTTTTACCACTTCCACATGGACATGGGTCATTTCTTCCTACTTTTGGTTCTTCGTTTTTTACTGTTACATGTGTTTGTTCTGCATTTCCATTTACGTCATTTATATTTTCTAAAGATGCATTTGTTATTCTTGCTGTTTCTGCTCTTCTAATTTCTGTTTGTTTTTGGATATTTAATAGAATTTTTACCACATCATAATGAATATCATAAATCATTTGATCAAACATATCCGTTCCTTCAATACGATATTGAATAACTGGGTCTTTTTGTCCATATGCGCGAAGACCAATTCCATCTTTTAATTCATCCATTGCATCAATATGTTCCATCCATTTTTGGTCTACTACTTTTAACATAACAACTCGTTCAAGTTCTCTTAAGTCAGTTTCTCCAATTTCTTGTTCTTTTTCTTCATAACGAACTAATGCCTTTTTAGTTAATTCTTCTAGTAATTTTTTCTCATCAAACTTTTTGTCTTGTAAACTTTCTATATTTTCTAATCCAAATATGGTTCTAATTTCTTCTCTTAACGAATCTTTATTAACAACTTCTTCTACTGCATAAGAATCTACTAATGTTTGTGCTAATTCTGCAATCATATTCATAATGCTTTCTTTTAAGTTATGTCCATCTAATACTTGTTTTCTTTGTGCATAAATAATTTCTCTTTGTGTATTCATAACATCATCATATTGAAGAACATGTTTACGAATACTAAAGTTTTTACCTTCTACTCTTTTTTGTGCTTTTTCTACTGCATTTGAAATAATTTTAGATTCAATTGGCATATCTTCTTCTGCCCCCAATGTATTATATACATTGGTAATCATATCTCCACCAAAAATTTTCATTAAATCATCATCAAGTCCTATATAAAACTTCGATTCACCTATGTCTCCTTGACGTCCACTACGTCCACGAAGCTGATTATCAATTCTTCTCGACTCATGTCGTTCTGTACCTATAATTTTTAGTCCTCCGAACTTTTATTACTTTTTCTTTTTCTTCTTTTATTTCGTCATCGTATTTTTTAACAAGTGCTCTAAATTTCTCTCTAGATGCTAATATCTCTTGGTTATCTGTTTCATTAAATGCCATTGCTTCTTCAATTTGTTCATCTGTATACCTTAGGCGTTTCATTTCTTCTCTTGCTAAATATTCGCTGTTTCCACCAAGCATAATATCGGTACCACGTCCTGCCATGTTTGTCGCAATTGTAACTGCTCCGTATTTACCAGCTTGTGCAATAATAGTTGCTTCTTGTTCGTGGTATTTTGCATTTAATACAGAATGTGGAATTCCTTCTTGTTTTAAAATTTTACTTAATTTTTCTGACTTTTCGATTGATACAGTACCGAACTAGTACTGGTTGTCCTTTTTCATGGCTTTCTTTTACACTTTTTACAATTGCTCTATATTTAGCAGATTCATTTTTATAAATTACATCATTTTGGTCATTACGTATCATTGGCTTATTGGTTGGAATTGCAATAACATCTAAATTATAGATTTCTCTAAATTCCGATTCTTCTGTCATCGCTGTACCTGTCATACCAGCTAATTTTTTATACATTCTAAAATAGTTTTGGAATGTAATAGTTGCAAGTGTTTTTGATTCATCTGCAATTTTTACTCCTTCTTTTGCTTCAATTGCTTGGTGTAGACCATTATTATATCTTCTTCCATACATAATTCTTCCTGTAAATTCATCAACAATTAGTACTTCTCCATCCTTTACCATATAATCAATGTCACGCTTCATAACACCATGAGCACGTAAAGCTTGGTTTACATGGTGGACAATTTCAGAATTGTCTAAATCATTAAAATTATCAATACGGAAAAATTCTTCTGCTTTTTTAATTCCTTTTGATGTTAATGATGCTGATTTTGCTTTCAAGTCAATAATATAATCATAGTGTTCATTGTCTTGAGCTTGTTCTTCATCTTTAATATCTTCTTCCACAATTACTTTTGCTTTTAAACGTTTTACAAAATCATTTGCTCTTTTATAGAGGTCTGAAGATTGATTTGCTCGTCCTGAAATGATTAATGGGGTACGTGCCTCATCAATTAAAATACTATCAATTTCATCCACAATAGCAAAATGTAAATCTCTTTGTACTGCTTGGTTTTTATAAATTACCATATTGTCCCTTAAATAATCAAAACCAAATTCATTGTTTGTTCCATATGTTACATCACAAGCATATGCTTTTCGTTTTTCATCTGGTTCCATACCAGAAATAGCAAGTCCTACCGTTAAGCCTAGAAATTTATATAATTTTCCCATCCATTCACTATCACGTTTTG
>CATLGL010000108.1 GCA_949935895.1 uncultured Clostridia bacterium | reverse complement strand
ACTACTAATATTGATTTTTTACTACAAATTTTAGATAATGAAAACTTTGTAAAAAATGAATATGATACCTCTTTTATTACAAAAGAATTTCAAATATAGGAGGGAGAAATAATGGTTATTGATAAGATTAGAAAAATAAATCATGAAGAAGAAAATATACCAAGCTTTAATGCAAGTGATATGTTAGTTGGTAAATGGGTTAAATGCGATGCTTGTAAAGAAATTCTATATAAAGAGGAGGTACACGAAAATTTAGGAGTATGTCCAACTTGTGGAAAACACTTTAGACTTTCAGCAAGGAGAAGAATAAAGCAAATTGCAGATGAAGGAAGCTTTATAGAAATTGCCAAAGGCATTAAAACAAAAGACCCATTAAAATTTGAAGGATATGTAAAAAAATTAGAATTACTAGAAGAAAAGACTCAAATTGAAGAAGCAGTAACAGTAGGAATTTGCAAAATTTGTGAGCAAGAGACCGTACTTTGTGTGATGGATGGTAATTTCTTAATGGGAAGTATGGGAAGTGCAGTAGGAGAAAAAATAACTATTGCCATTGAAGAAGCGATTTGCAAAAAAATACCACTTGTTATCTTTTGTGTATCGGGTGGTGCAAGAATGCAAGAAGGAATTATTTCTCTTATGCAAATGGCAAAAACATCTAGTGCACTTGCTAAATTAAATGAAGAGAAATTATTATATATATCGGTTTTAACAGATCCAACAACAGGAGGAGTAACAGCAAGTTTTGCTATGCTTGGCGATATTATTATTTCCGAACCAAATGCACTTATTGGTTTTGCAGGACCAAGAGTTATCGAACAAACGATAGGGCAAACCTTACCAGAGGGCTTCCAAAGAGCAGAATTTTTATTAGACCATGGGTTTATTGATATGATTGTCGAAAGAAAAAATATGAAAGAAACGTTAGGAAAAATACTAAAATGGCATAAAAAGAGCTAACGGATTAAACCGTTAGCGAACTCGTTGCAATTTGACGGTGCGAATAGGAGACTTTGCCCCGAAGGGGGCAGATACATAGGCTTTGAACCCCATACTTTTAAACAAAGTCTTTATTGTTCTTTCTCCAATGCCACTTATATTAAACTTATAAGGAAGACCGCCAGAATGAGAAATAATTTGTTGGAGTTGTACATAGATTTTTGCAGAACAATCATTCCGTAGAGATTGCAACTTGTTAGTAGCCATAGTACTGCTTAAAATATTTGTACTACTCATAATATGCCTCCTTGATTGGTTACTATCATCCATTATATCATAAAAGTATACAAAAAACAATGAAAGGAAGTGAGAAAATGACCAAAATATCAGCATGGGATAAAGTAATGCTAGCAAGAAGGGCTACCAGACCAAAGGCTAGTGATTACATACAAGCATTAACCGATGATTTTATAGCTTTACATGGAGATAGACTTTTTGGAGAGGATAAATCTATTATAGCAGGAATTGGAGTTATAGAAGAATATGTTGTTACTGTAATTGGACAGCAAAAAGGGAAAAACACAAAAGAAAATATGGAATGTAATTTTGGAATGACAAACCCAGAAGGATATAGAAAAGCATTACGATTGATGAAACAAGCAGAAAAATTTGAAAGACCAATTATTACATTCATCGACACTCCAGGAGCATATCCAGGTCTTGGAGCAGAAGAAAGAGGTCAACGGAGAAGCGATTGCAAGAAATTTAATGGAAATGGCAAGGCTAAAAGTTCCAGTAATATGTGTGGTAATAGGAGAAGGCTCTAGTGGAGGAGCGTTAGCAATTGGTGTTGCAGATAAAATAATCATGTTAGAAAATGCTGTTTATTCTATTCTTTCTCCAGAAGGATTTGCTTCTATTTTGTATAAAGATGCATCAAAAAGTAAAGAAGCAGCAGAAGCCATGAAGTTAACAGCAAAGGATTTAAAAAACTTGGGTGTTGTTGATACAATTATCAAAGAGCCAGAAAACGGGGCAGAAGAAAATTTTGAAGAAATTATAAAGGACTTAAAAAAAGAAATAATAAAATCAATTGAGAAATTAAATCATATGCCAAAAGAGGAACGATTACAAAATCGCTATGAAAAATATAGAAAAATAGGAAGGTAGGAAAGAAAATGATATTACAAGGAAAGAAAATTTTAATTATGGGAATTCGTAACAAATGGAGTATTGCTTGGGGGGTTGCACAAGCAGTAACCGAACAAGGAGGAGAGGTTATTTTTACACATCATCCAATGGAAAATATGGAAAAACTATATGCATTACTTGCAGAAATACCAGGTGTAAAAACTTATCCCTGTGATGCCGCATCAGATGAAAGCATAAAAGAAGCTCTAAAAGAAGTAAAGAAAAACCATGGAAGTGTAGATGGAATTTTACATTGTATTGCTCATGCTAACACAGAAGATTTGCGAAATGATTTTATCAATACTTCAAGAGAAGGATTTAGCCATGCTTCTGATGTAAGTGCTTACTCATTAGTAGCAACAGCAAGAATTGCAAAACAAGAAGAACTATTAAATCAGAATGCAAGTATTGTAGCATTAACCTATTTTGGTTCTGAAAAAGTAATGGAGGGATACAATGTAATGGGAGTTGCAAAAGCAGCATTAGAGGCAAGTATACGTTACCTCGCAAAGGATTTAGGAATAGAAAATATACGAATTAATGCAATTTCTGCAGGACCAATCAAAACTCTTTCAGCAAAAGGAATCAAAGATTTTGGAAGTATATTAGATATTGTAGAACAACGTGCACCACTAAAAAGAAATGTAACACAAGTAGAAGTAGGAAATGTAGCTGCATTTTTATTTAGTCCATTAGCAGCAAGTGTTACAGGCGAAGTAATCCATGCAGATAATGGATTTTCTATAACAGGAGCATAAAAATATAAAACTGTTTATAAATCATTAAATAATAAAAATAAACGTTATAAAATAGAAAAAATAGGAAATACTGTATATAAAGGAGAAAATGTTATGAAGGTAAAAACATTTTTAAAATATACAGTATTTTTTTGTTTATTATGGGTGATTTTTTCAAATACGACACAAGCATCAGTTAAAAAAGATGGAATTGAAAATTTTCCAGAATCATATCGACCTTACTTACAAGAGCTAAAAAAGAAATATCCATATTGGGAATTTACAGCCCTTTATACAGGAATTGATTGGAATTATGCTATAACACAAGAATATCGAAATGATAAAAATTTAGTGCCAAAATCATATTCTGATACATGGAAATGTACAGATAATGGGATATATGATGTAGAAATTGATGCAGGATGGGTTAATGCCTCTAAAAGGGCAGTAGAATATACGATGGATCCAAGAAACTTTTTAAATGAAGTACGTATTTTTCAGTTTGAAAAATTGTCTTA
>CATLGL010000107.1 GCA_949935895.1 uncultured Clostridia bacterium | reverse complement strand
AGGTTTGGTGATTTTCCATATTGGGGATATACAAATTGTAATTTTTTTGGTTCTAATTTGTATTTTCTTAAGTATACCATAAGGTCTGCTAATCGTTCTGGTCGATGTACCATATATAGATTTTTTTGGTCTTTTAGTAGCCTCGATGATACTTGTATAAAATCTTCTAAATTAGCTTTTATTTCATGACGTGATATCAATTTTTTTTCATTGTTGTTTCGAAGTCCTGTATTTGTTTTTTTATATGGTGGATTTGTTACTACTGCATCAAAAGTTCCTATATCTAATTGATTCTCTAGTTGCTTAATATCTGTATTGATAATTTTAAATTTTTCTTCTAGACAATTCATTAAAATGCTTCTTTTTGCCATTTCAAATACTTCCTCTTGAATTTCAACTCCTATCATTTGCAATTTCTCTATTTTAGAACAAAGCAATATTCCAAGAATTCCTGTTCCTGTTCCTAAATCAATTGTTTTACTTCCTTTTTTTATGTCTTTTGCAAAATTAGCAAGAAGAATGCTATCTATTCCAAAACAAAATCCTTCCTTATTTTGTATAATCTTTAACCCTTTATATTCTAAATCATCAATTCTTTCATTTTCTTTTAAATCTTCCATAATACCTCACTATTTTTTCTACTTGTCATATTATATACTAAATTACATTTTTATGCAAAGGTGGAATTATTATGAAACGATATTATTGTAAAAAAAGCGGCGGTTGTTCTTATACCCCTAAATCTAATTTTAATTTTATACAAAAAAAAGAGAACACACTTTGTTCTCTTTACCAAGTTGAAAATTTTTTATGCCAATTTTCAAAAGCTCTAAAATGCTTTAAACTTTATGATTTTTTTAAATAGCTTCTTCTTTTGGTACAAATATATCTTTTAAGCTAAGGGCATTATCAGAAAATGAGCAATCCTCTTTTCCATCTACTAAAATTTTAACTGCTTCTACTTCATTTAATTGTGTCATTGTATTAACAATTGAGTATACAATTCTTCCTTCTGCTTCTGCACCTTTTTTATGATTTTGAATAAATTCATTTGTTAGGTCTATCCATAAAACATTTCCTTTTAATTCAATTTTATTTATTTTTGTGCCTTCTGGTATTAGTTTTTCTAATTTTTCACTTTTGGGTCCTTCTATTAGTAAATCTAACAATGTCTTATACGGTGCTTTCGTTAATTCTTTTACATCAATATTTCTTGCTTCTGGAAGTAAGGTATTACTATCTTTTCCATTAAAATATAACGAAATGACTGTTTGCCTTAATTGTTCTCCGTGTGATTTCTTCTTGTGGTGTATATTCAGTTATTTGCTGATTCTGTTTGGATATATCTACTTTGCTGTAAATAAAGTATCCGTATTCCTGCTAATATGAAAATCACAATTACTAATAAAATTATTCCTTTTTTATTTTTCATTCTTTTCCCTCCTTTTCTATCTTATTTTTATGATAGACAAGTTATTTTTAGAACTGTTTTTCAAAAAACAAATTTTTATGGTTGTTTGCTTTATGTCTTCACTATTTTATAATTCATTTATCCTTTACAAATAACTTTAAACTGTATACCTCTGTAAGATTTTTACAGTTTTTTTCGTTTGACAAATTTGTCTTTTCATTATACAATATAAGGTAAGTTAATTACTTATTTGCCTACGCAAATACAGAGATAGGAGAGAAAATTATGGATGATTTACTTCATGTTGGTTTAGATGTTGGTTCTACTACTGTAAAAGTAGTTATCATGGAGCAAAATTTAAATACTCTTGATGTATCTTATAGAAGACATTTTTCAGATACTAAAAATACGGTTTGTGATGTTTTAACAGAACTAACCCAAAAATATAAAAATTCTAATTTTACAATAGCCCTTACGGGTTCTGGTGCTATGAGTGCTGCAAATTTTTTAGATTTACCTTTCATTCAAGAAGTTGTTGCATGTAAAAGAGCAGTCGAAAAATATATTCCAGAAACTGATGTTGTAATCGAACTTGGTGGTGAAGATGCTAAGATTATCTATTTTGATCAATTTATGGAACAACGTATGAATGGTACTTGTGCTGGTGGTACTGGTGCTTTTATAGACCAAATGGCATCTTTATTAAATACTGATACGGAAGGATTAAATGAACTTGCTAAGCATTATAAAACCATTTATCCAATTGCTTCTCGTTGTGGTGTTTTTGCAAAAACTGATATTCAGCCTTTACTAAATGAAGGAGCTGCTAAAGAGGATATCGCTGCTTCTATTTTCCAAGCAGTCGTTAATCAAACTATCAGTGGGCTCGCTTGTGGTAGACCAATTCGTGGTACTGTTGCTTTTTTAGGTGGTCCATTAAATTATTTATCTGAATTACGAAATCGTTTCATTGAAACATTGCATTTAACTTCAGATACTACTATTATTCCAAATGAAGCCCATTTATTAGTGGCAAAGGGGGCAGCTCTTGATTCCGTAAATACTTCTGTTATCTCTGCTCAAAAGTTAAAAAGCAAAATTGAAGTATTACGTATGTCTCATGATACTACAACTCAGCCTTTACAACCTTTATTTACTATTGATGCACAATACGATGAATTTAAGAAAAGACATGAACATGATAAGGTATCTAGAAATGAACTTTCTACCTATTCTGGTGACTGTTTTATTGGAATTGATGCTGGTTCAACTACAACCAAATTAGTCTTAATTGACCGTGATGGACAGTTACTTTATTCTTTATATGGAAGTAATGAAGGAAACCCTTTAAATAGCGTTATCAATATGTTACGACAATTGTATCATGATTTACCACAATCTGCTCACATTCGTTATAGTGGTGTCACAGGTTATGGCGAAAAATTAATACAAACAGCTTTAAATATAGATTTAAATGAAATAGAAACTATTGCTCATTATACTGCTGCAAAACAATTTATGCCAAATGTAACAAGTATTGTGGATATTGGCGGTCAAGATATGAAATATATCAAAATAAAAAATGGTGTGATTGATAATATTATGCTAAATGAGGCTTGTTCTTCTGGCTGTGGCTCTTTTATTGAGACTTTTGCTAAAAGTTTAAATCTTTCTATTTCAGAATTTGTAGAAGAAGCAATTAAGTCAAGACATCCTGTTGATCTTGGTTCAAGATGCACAGTTTTTATGAATTCTAAAATAAAGCAAGCACAAAAAGAAGGTTATGAAGTTGGTGATATTTCTGCTGGTCTTTCTTATTCTGTTATTAAAAATGCTATTCAAAAAGTTATGAAGGTTAGGGATACAAAGACTTTAGGTGATTTTATTGTTGTTCAAGGTGGTACTTTTTATAATGATGCAGTCCTTCGTGCATTTGAATTGATTGTTGGAAAAAATGTAGTTCGTCCTGATATTTCTGGTCTTATGGGAGCTTTTGGTGTTGCATTACTAGCTAAAGAACAATATGAAG
>CATLGL010000106.1 GCA_949935895.1 uncultured Clostridia bacterium | reverse complement strand
GTCTTTTACTAGGTACATCTGTCCTAGTGTTACTAGAAATGATATTAATTGATTTTTTGTTATTTTTTTGCTAGTTATATATGTTACTATTCCTAATATACTTGATAATACTATATTTACAATATATACCCCTGCAAATCCTCCCATAAAGTCATACACTAATGATGTTGCTATATCATACAGCCAGTGTGGGTACATATATGGTAAACTCTCATGCCAAGAAAAATGGTCAATATAATCTAATCCAGATGTACGTAATAGTTGACCTATTTTTATTGTATAAAATGTATCGTTTTGGAATGTTTTTTGCATAAAGGTTGCACTAAGTAATGCTACACAAAATATTACTAGTATATCAAAAGCTATTGATATTACTTTTTTGTCTTTTGGCTTTTTTTCTTTTGTAGTTGTTTCTTTTAGTTTTTTGAGTGCTGGTATTTCCATTTTACTCCTCATCTTGTCACTTTTGTTAGTTGCTTGTTTTGTACTCTATTTTTTCTTTTATGTTATTTTTAGGTGAGTTTATTTATGCAACTTTTATTTGCGACTTTCTTATTTTAATGGTATTCTATCATTTTTTTATTATAATTTCAACAGTTTTTAATAGGAAAATAATAAATAGTTTAAAGCCATTAACTATTAGTTTGAAGTTGTTTTAAATGTGAGACAACATTACACATTTTATTACTTCAAAATTCTAGTTAATGGCTTATTAATTTTGTTTTATTTTTTTCAATTTATCTTTTCCTAATTTTAAAGCTTCACCTTGTGTTAAGATTTTTGAATTAGTTTGTTCGTCATTTAAAAACTCCTTTACAATATATTCTGTGTGATTAGTTTGTATTATATTTATTATACCTTAACTGCTATGCTAGTGGGTAGTTGCACTCTGAGGCACACCAACCAACCCTTTTTTCTTTTTAGTGTAATGCTTTTTGATTGTTATTTCCATAACTTTCTTATTCTTTCCTTTTTCTTACTGCTTCTTCCTATTGCAATTTACATAATTATTATCGATCTAGAGGAACTACCGGGCAGACCCCATCCGCGTAGTAATAGCCGCCGTAGTTCACATAAGCATAGTTGCCGTGCACATTGAGCACATTGTTGCTGTAATAAGACGAAGGCGAAGCCAACCACCAGTAATTGTCTCCTGATGTCATAAATACGTTGTTTGGTCCTGGTTGTATTGCGTCGTTTCCTGTATAATATTCATCAGATCCATTCCATGTATAACTTCCGTTTGCGCCTACTGAATATCCATTTGCATTTCCTATCTTGCATATTAAGTTTGTTGCATTCTTGTTTCCTGTTTTATATACATTAAATGCTTTCATATACATTTCTACACTTGGACTTCCTATTGCAAAACTTGAGTATGTGTTATTTTTCTGTGAACTCCATTCTGCTGGATCGCATAACCATGCCACACAATGTTCATTTTCTAAATCTATTGAACTTGAATTTGCTGTTGTATCCCTCCATAGTGGATTCATTCTTTTCATCATTGCTCCACCATCTGATGGTGTATGACTTGTATGACTACTTAAAGTTATGTCATTTGCTGTCCATGCTTTCTTTAGATATAATGTTCTCGCTGGTCCAAAGTCTCCTGTATCATCATAATAGAATACTTGCCATGTTTCTCCTGGCTTATAATCTACCTTCTTTCCTACATACTCTTTTAGTGCACTCATACTTGTTACTAATCTCTTTGCTTCTTCTACTGATATTACATCTATTGTCGTTGCTTCTGCTGTGGCTGTTGATGTATTTCCTGCATTATCTGTTGCTGTAAATGTTATTGTATATTTTCCTTCTGCTGTCGCTGTTAATTCTACTTCTTGTCCTGATGTTATTGTGTTTGAATTTGGTGTTATTGTTGTTGGTGATACACTATAATTTATTTGTTTTAATCCACTTTCATTGTCTGTTGCTCTTACACTTATTTTTATTTTCATTCCACTTGCTGTCGCTGTTGCTCCACTTATTGTTGGCTCTGTTGTATCTTTTACTAATCGTACTTGTATTACTTTTGTTGTTGTTTTTCCTTCACTGTCTACTGCTGTTATTGTTATATCTGTATCTGTTGTTATATTTGCTATTGTGTATTCTCCTCCTGCTGTTGGGAAACTTGAGATTGTTACTCCATTTGTTGCTGTGGCTGTTGAACTTGTTACTGATCCACCTCCATATTTTGTTATGCTTCCTGTTACTGTTGCTACTGGATTTTGCCAGTCCCCATTTTGTTTTATTTGTGCTGTTATTATGACTCCATTTGCTGGTCCAATGTAATCTAATATCTTTGGTACCGTTCTATCTACTTCAAATATATATCCATCTACTATTACTTGTTGGATTGAAGATGATGGATCTTCTTTTGGTAATAGTGAACCTACTTTTTCTATTTCTTCATTTAATTCTTCTTCTGTTAATCCAGTATCATATTTTCTCATTTGTGCTTCACTTAAGCACAACTCTAATGTTTCCCTTGCTTTTGCTTGTCCATACTTGTCAGTTGCTTGTTCTGCTCTGTTAAATATTCCATCTTGGTTAAATACCATGCTTAAACTTACACCTGCCAAAATAAGTAAAACTATAATTGTGATTACAAGTGCTATAAGTGTGATACCATTGTTTTTCTTTAATTTTTCCTTATAGTTTTTTTCCATTTCATTTCTCCTTTTGTTTTTATTTTTTCCTTTTTTACAAAATTTATTACATAAATTACATTTTACAGTTTCATTATGTAATTAAATGTAAAAAGTCAACTTTTATAATGTTTTAATACTCCATTAATGTATTTTGTCTGTCCATATTATAAGATACCCGCAATCATTTTGCAAGTATTTTTAATTACTTTTTTAATTTGTAATAAAATTGTAATAAATATTAAACTATTATGCTTTAAAAATAATATTAGCATATCTTAGTTTTAAAACTATAGATATGCTGTGTTTTCTTGAATTAATACTTACTTATGTGTTGTTATATGTATATTTTCAATTCCTGCACCTAGTTCTCTTGAAATAATATTGGAAATCTGTGCAACTTTTTCTTGATTTAAGTTATCTTCTGCTTTTACTATTGCATCAATAACATCACTATTTACAATGATTACGATTTCTTCAATTCCTTTTGCTTTTATTAAAGTTTCACTGGTTGCAATTCCATTACGTTTATTGTTGATGTTTTTAATTTCTTCTGAAGCAGTATTTTTTTGTTCTGTTGAAATATTATTGTTTTCAAGTATTTTTTCATAAGTTTCTATCATTTGTGAATACATTTTGTCTCTTTCTAGTTTTGTTTGAGTAAAATATTCTTTACTTTCTACTTCATTTGAAGTTTCCTTAATTGAATTATTATTTACTTGACCAGTTACATTGTCGTTATCTACTGTATTTATAATTTGCTCTGTAAAATTAACTTTACTAGATGTTTCTTCGCTTTGATTTTTACCT
>CATLGL010000105.1 GCA_949935895.1 uncultured Clostridia bacterium | reverse complement strand
AACATTTTCATGGAGTTTAATGGTTGGGCTGGCTAGATTCGAACTAGCGCATGCCAGAGTCAAAGTCTGGTGCCTTACCGCTTGGCTACAGCCCAATATAATTCAATATTCTTTAGTCATATTTGTAAATTTATGGGGTGGAAGATGGGACTCGAACCCACGATCTCCAGTGCCACAAACTGGCGCGTTAACCAACTACGCCACATCCACCATATGACTGCACTGTTACTTATTTTGTAACAGTGCAATTATTATTTTACCTAAATTCCGTTCATTTGTCAATATTTTTTAATTGAATTTTAAAAGTTTTTATTCTTTAGCTTTCCTTTGCCCAAATAATCAATCTGCCTTTGCTGTCATCTGTACATGTGGTTAATGAAATTTCTCTTTTTCCATTCGTATCTCTTGTTAAATATGCTCCATCATTTGGTGTTGTCTTATAAATATTATAAATAGTATATTTTACTTTTTTTCCAGAATTATCTGTTATATAAATAGTATCACCATTTGCTAATTGTTTATTCTTTCCAAAAAATGCTCCATTACGATAGTTGTGCCCTGCAATTGTGGTATTTCCTACTTGATTTAACCCAGGTCCATAATAATAGCATACTGCTGTTTCTAATGCTTTTGGTGCATAACTATTTAATACTGGATATTTGATACCTGTTTTAGGAATTTCAATAGAACCTAATACCCCAAATCCCTTATAGGTAAATTTGTTTGTCTTATTTCCTGTTGATGTTGGAGTTGTATTTGATGTATCATTTCCAGGATCAATATATGTATTTGTTATTACATTACTTGTTGGTTCATTATTGACAGTATTAAATACTTGTTCTTCATACCTTGCCATAAAATCTTCGGCATCTTTATCTATATAATATTTTCTATAAATATCGTATCCTAAAAATCCAATTATTGCTACAATTGCAATTATGACAATTATTAGTATAATGGTTAACACATTACTATATTTACTATTAAACATATTCTCCCCTCCATTTTTCGTTTGTTTTTACACTCTCTTTTTATTATACCACATTTTAAAACAAATTCCTATCTTTTTATACAATTTTTTCTCCTAGGGGTTTACCTGCTAATAGGTGAAAATGTAAATGTCCTACTTCTTGTCCTCCATCTTTACCACAATTTACAATTACTCGATATCCTTTTTCTTTTACTCCTTGCTCCTCTGCAATTTTGTTAATAATAGTATATATTTTACCAACTATTACTTCATCTTCTTTCGTAAGCTCTACTAACGATGGTATATGCTTTTTTGGTATCACTAGAATATGAATGGGAGCTGCTGGTTGAATATCTTTAAATGCAATAATTTCATTGTCTTCATATACTATATTGGCAGGAATTTCTCTTTTTATAATTTTACAAAATATACAATCCTCCATTGTTCTAATCTCTCCTTTTTAATAAAAGTTGATTTATTTACTTTTTTCTACTATTTCTAAATATTTCTATCCTTGAATAATAACTCTTATTTTATTAAAACCGCTTTAATACGTCTTACTCCCGCTGAACTTGCTTCTTCTTTTTTTATTTTAAATATTCCAAGTTCTGATGTGTTTTTTACATGTGGTCCTCCACATAATTCTTTTGATACATCCCCAATTGAATAAACTGTAACAATATCTGGATATTTTTCAATAAACATACATTCCGCACCAGTTTTAATTGCCTCTTCTTTTTTCATTTCCTCTTGGGTTACTGGTAAAGCTTGCTGAATCCACTCATTTACTAAAGCTTCTGTTTTTTGTATCTCTTCTTGGGTCAATTTGTGGTCACATGAAAAATCAAAACGCATTCTTTCTTGGGTAATATTAGAACCTTTTTGATGAACATTTTTATCAACTGTTATTTTTAGTGCTGCATTTAAAAGGTGGGTCGCTGTATGGTAACATATCGTTTCTTCATTTTGATCTGCAAGACCTCCTTTAAATTTTTGCTCTGAGCCCATTCTAGATTTTTCTTGATGCTCTTTATATAATTTTTGAAATTCCTCCATATCAATACAATATCCTTGCTCTTGTGCTAAATCGGAGGTTACTTCTGGTGGAAATCCATATGTATCATATAGCCTAAAAACAACTTGTCCCTCTACTTTTTGCATGTTTTCTTGTTTGATTTTATTCATTGCTTTTTCAAATTCTTTTTCTCCATGGTGTAAAGTCTTCATAAATTTGTCTTTTTCTTCTATTAAAACTTGCTTTATGGTTTCTTTATTTTTTTCTAGTTCTGGATATAATTCTTTTAATATTTCGATGTTTAATTCAATTAAGTTAGGTAATTCATTTAAATCAATACCTAATTTGTTTAAGTGTCTTGTCATTCTACGGATTAATCTTCTTAGTACATAACCTCGTTCAACATTACTTGGCCTTCCTCCATCACAAATAATCATCATACTAGAACGTAAGTGCTCTGCTACAATTCTTCTACTTGTTATGTTGTCACATTTCGCAAGCTGTGTTAATTTTTCCATTACTTTTGCAAACAATTCTGTATCATATGGTGTTTCTTTGCCTTGAAGTAACATTGTCATTCTTTCAAGTCCTAACCCTGTATCTACATTTTTTTGTTTTAATTTTGAATATTTCCCTTGTTTTGTTTTATAGTATTCCATAAACACATTATTCCATATTTCAACATATTTTCCACATCCACAAGATGGGTTACAATGTTCACTACATGGCTCTTTTCCTGTGTCATAAAACATTTCTGTATCTGGTCCACAAGGTCCTTCTTCTCCTGCTATCCACCAATTATCCTCTTTACCAAAATAATAAATATGTTGCTCTGGCATTCCTACTTCTTTCCAAATACTTGCTGATTCTTCATCTCTTGGTGCGTCTTCATCTCCCGCAAATACTGTAACAGATAGTTTTTCTACTGGAATTTCTAATTCTTTTGTTAAAAAATCGAAACTCATCTTGATGGATTCTTTTTTAAAATAGTCTCCTAATGACCAATTCCCTAGCATTTCAAAATAAGTCAAATGACGATTATCTCCTACTTCTTCTATATCTACTGTTCTAACACATTTTTGGTAATCTGTTAGTCGTGTTCCTGCTGGATGTTTTTCTCCTAATAAGTAGGGCACTAGTGGTTGCATTCCCGCTGTTGTAAATAAAACAGAGGGATCATTTTCTGGGATTAATGGTGCACTTGGCAGTACACTATGTTCCCTGTTTTTAAAAAAATTCAAATATTTATTACGAATATCAATTGCCTTCATATTATCTATCTCCTATTTTTAATTATGCACCAAATTATATTACAAGATACAAAAAAAAGCAAGTATTGCTTGCCTTTTTCATTTTTACTTATTGTAGGTTTGTCAAACATATGTCACACTCTCTTAGAAGTATCTATATTTGAAATACCTAATATGTGTAATCTGCTCCTCTCAACTTCGTTGCTGTCCTTAAGAAAATTGATAAAATGTTCCATTT
>CATLGL010000104.1 GCA_949935895.1 uncultured Clostridia bacterium | reverse complement strand
ATACAGAAGTATAGAGATAATGGAATTCTAACACAAGAAGAATTTGAAAATGAAAAGAAAAAAATATTAGGTATAGAAGATTATAAGAGTTCAGATAATTTAATAAGGAATGAAAATATAATAGAAGAATTTGATGAAATCCAGCCAAAATCTAATAAGATAAGCAAAAAAATAATTTTTGTTGTATTAGGAATTATTGTTATAGTCGCGATTATTGGAACAATAATATTTATAAGCAATAGAAAAAATAGTAATGTTAAAAATTCAAATACTAATCAAATAACTAATAATATACAACAAAGTGATATTATAAAAGAAAATACGAAATATATATCAACTGGATATAATGTTAATGAAGATATTGAAATGGGTTTTAGTTATCTATATTTAATATTTAATAATACTACTTTTAAATTACATTTTGACGCCAATTTTGGTGGAGATGCATATGATATGTTTATAAAAGGAACTTATAGTCAAAATGGAAATCACATTGTATTTGATTTTTCTAATGCTAAAATTGGCGTTAATGAAAATGAAGAAGAAGTAACAGCAGAATATAAATCAATAGTAGATACTTGGTCAAACATATTAAATAATGGTGTAAATATATCAGATGAAGGTAAAACACTTATTGCAATAGATAATACAGGAAAAACAATTACATTTAAAAGTAATGAACAAAATAGTATAGAAACAAATAACAATCAAATAAAGCTAAAGCAAAATACAAAATATGTAGCAACTGGTATTGAAGATTTCTATAAACAAGCAGGTATAACTGAATTATATTTAGTATTTAATAATGGTGAGTTTAAGTTTGTTCTTAATATAAATATGGGTGAAAATAAATATGAAACATATATAAAAGGAACCTATAATCAGACTGAAAATCATATTATATTTGATTTTTCAAATGCAAAAGTAGGATATAACAATGGCAAACTTAATGAAACAGGAGATATAATAGAGCCATTTATGGAATTATTTAAAGATGGTGCAACAATATCAAATGGAAATAAAACACTTACTGTAGCAGAGGTAGATGGAATAACACTTGCATTTGAAGATAGTGGACTACAGATTACTAACGAAGAATTTAATAAATCGATAGAAAACATTGAAAATAATAGTACACACTCATCTGTTACTAATAGCAATTCAAGTACACAGACATCTACACCGTCTAATAATAGTACATCAAGTAAAGATAATAATATGGTGTTTATTCCAATACATTCTTATGGAGAACAATTAGAAAACTATACAAAAGAATTAGATAAACATGGAATTAAATATAAAATAATAAAAAAGGAAGATTGGAGCTATCAAAATAATGCTGTAATTGAAGTAGATTATGAAGGAGCAACAGTAGAGAAAGGAACAATAGTAACAATAACTGTTGCAGATAATATATATCTTGATATATTCACAGATAAAGAATATATGTTAAAATTAGCAGATTTAGAAAATGCAAATAAACAATTATCAGTTTCTATAAGTATAAATGGAAATAATGTATATAATGGGAATTTACCTGAAAATGGAGAAATATGTAAATTAACTTATAAAAATAAATTAGATAATAATTTAAAACTAAGCATAACTATTAATGGAAAAAAGATAACTAAAGAAATAAAATATAGATATGTTGCTGATGATTATAGCAGACCATATATTCTTATTCGTGAAGGTGGAGATGTTGGGGAAGGATAATATTTGACAACAAAGAAATGCAGACATAAAAGAGTACCAAGCATCAAATTAAAACACCTTAGAACTAAACCTCGCAACAATATTTTATAGTAAAATACATATAAACCTTGATTTTTAAGTATCAGGGTTTATTTTTTATAGCTTTGACTTTTTTTGATTAATGTTGTATAGCTAATAGCTATACAAGTTAGAAAGAAGGTGTTGATATGAAAGCACATAGAGAAATAAGAACATCTAAAACTAGAGTAAGGAAATTCAACGGATATTGTGAAGAATGCAAAAAAGAAATATGCAGTTGTAAAGCCTACCAATATGTAGATGAAAGTAATGCAACAATAACAAATAATAGTCCTTATTTATGCAAACAATGTTATGAGAAAAGATACAATGTGCATATAAAAGATGATGTAGAAAGATTTAAAAGTAGATTAGTTGATACATTAAAGAGAGTTCAAAGCACTTCAAAAGTAGAAACTTTAAGAATAGATAACATTATACAATTTATAATAAATACAAATTAGAAAGAAGGTGTAATAAATGGAGAGTGTAATAAAATCTAAAGTAGAAGCTAGAGAAAATATAGAAGAAGAAATACAAATAAAATCTAAAACTACAAAACAAATATTGAAAAGTTTAGATTCCTGTTTAGGCATTCCTAAAAGAACAAAAGAAGTAATCAAGATGTATGTAGATTACATCAAACTATTTAAGAAGGACAAAATCAAAATAGGAAACTTAAATATGGTATTATATTGCGATAATACTAACTATTCTAATGTAGTAAATATAATAAGTAAATTACTATATAAAGAAGGAATAACAAAATCTCCAAACTATGAATTATTAACAGAAACATATATTAGTAGCAGAAATAACAAAGCTAGAAATAATGAATTATATGTAATAGATAATGAAAATATAAGAGATTATAAAATAGAAAAGTTAATAAACGATTATCCAACATCAGTATTTATAGTTATATGCAATGATAATAACCATAAAATGATAGAAAAGATTAAGAGTAATTTTACATGGGAAATATCTATAAATGAGCCTACGGAACAAGAAAAGATTAAATATATAAAAAATACAATAAAACAACATGGACTAGAATGTAAAGTAACATCATCAGAATTAGGAGCAATAACTGGATATGATATAGAAACGATAGATAGTTGTTTGATAGGTGCAATATTAAGAGCAAACAAGCAAAAACTTACATATATATCTAAAGAAGAATTACATATAATGAAAAGACCTAATAAAAAAGAAGGTTTGAAGAAATTAAATCAATTAGTAGGACTAGAGGAAGTAAAACAGCAGGTACAACAAATTATAAACTATATTCAAGTACATAAACAAAAAGGAACACTACCTAACTTACACATGGTATTTAAAGGAAATCCTCGGCACAGGTAAAACAGAAGTAGCAAGAATTATTGGAGAGATACTATCAGATTATGGAATATTAGAAGGAAACTTTACAGAAGTATCAAGAGCAGATTTGATAGGTGGATATGTAGGACAAACAGCAATGAAAACTCAAAAAGTAATACAACAAGCATTAGGTGGAGTATTATTCATAGATGAAGCCTATTCCCTACTTTCTACGGATAGTTATTCTAAAGAATGTATTAGTACATTAATAAAAGCTATGGAAGATCACCGAGATAATTTGTGTGTAATCTTAGCAGGTTATTCACAAGAGATGGAAGAATTGTTGAAAAGTAATTCTGGATTTGAAAGCAGGATACAATTTAATATAGAATTTAAAAATTATAAAGAAACAGAACTATATAAGA
>CATLGL010000103.1 GCA_949935895.1 uncultured Clostridia bacterium | reverse complement strand
TCTTTTATCTTATTTGTTTCTTCATCTGCTACATTCCATAATATAACTTTATCAATAGTTTCATAATTATGCACAACAATATCTCTCATTCCAGCAATATTTTTCCACGGAATTTGATTATATTTTAATCTAAAATCTAATGGTAATTTTTTTACTAATTCTCCTATTTGTGTGACTGGTGTTAATATTGCATTTTGGTAGATACTATTATTCTCAAATTCTGAATAATTATTTCCAAAAAAAATTTTTGTTTCATTTATTATGTTGCAATGTTTTATTATTGACTGCAATACTTTTTTTGTTCTTTCATCTATCATATTATTAACAACTCCTTTACTTTTTCAATTATAACATATAAAAACTATATCCACAACTTAATGTGAAAAATTATTTCTTATCGTGAAGTGAAAAATAATAGAAGGCAAAAAATGTTGAAATATTATGCAGAATATAGTATACTATAATACAAAGTAACCAGTAGTAGAAAATTTTTATACCCTGTAGGGCAAGAAAGGAAAGAGCATGAAAAAAGTAGATAAAAATGCAATGAAAGAGGCAATACGGTACACAATAGATAAATTGTGGAATCCCAAAAGGCGTACGTGCTGGCGCACTTGGGTAATTATTTTTATAATTCTACCACTTATACCTGTAATATTAACAGGTTCAGGCTTTATAGCAGCTTTGATAGGTGCCATAATAGGAAGTTTATTGGACTCAATAAATACAGCCAAAAAGTACTATAACGAGATTAAAACAAAGTAAGCAAGAAAAAAGGCTAGCAATGTGCTGGCCTTTTTTCTGTTACAAAGTTATGTCAGAGTATTATTTCCTACTCTGACTTCAATTTTTTTAAATCTTCTTCATTGATTTCTGCTAATCCTTCTACAGCAATTAAATGATTATTTAATAGGTTAAATATTTCTTCTTTCGATAATAATTTATCATTATAATAAATTCCATTTATCCAATCACACCTAGCAGCATAAATTTTTTCTAAATTTTCTGCACTTCTAATATCACAACGATAAAGACTATTTTCATATAGGATAGCTTCTTTCATTGATAATACTCCTTTTTTATAGTTTATATTATCATATAATAAGGAAAGGATAAAATTAAGTATGAAAAAAGAATAATAAAATATAAAAAAGTAGTTGACAAAACGAAAAAAAGCGATATAATAAATACGAACAAAAATTTGCTAAAACAGGAGAGAATATGAAAAAGAGGATTGATAGTTTATTAGTAGAAAAAGGCTTTTTTCAAACAAGACAAAAAGCAAAATATGCAATTGAAGATAAATGTGTATACATAGATGGTAAACAAATTGAAAAATCAAGTAAAGAAGTAGAAGATACATGCAAAATTGAATTAAAAAAAGAGGCACTTCCTTTTGTCAGTAGAGGAGGATTAAAGCTAGCTAAAGCAATAAAAATATTTGAAATTGATTTACAACAAAAAACATGTATGGATATTGGGGCATCAACAGGAGGATTTACAGATTGCATGTTACAAAATGGAGCCAAAAAAGTATATGCTGTTGATGTAGGGCACCATCAATTAGCCGAAACATTGAAAAAAGATAATAGAGTAGTCAATCTCGAAGGAACCAATATCAAACAAATAGAAACAAGTAAATTTGAAAAAATAGATTTTATTTCAATTGATGTTTCCTTTATTTCTTTAACACAAGTATTAGACAAAGCATATCAAATACTAGAAGAAGATGGGGAAATGGTGGTACTAATTAAACCACAATTTGAAGCAGGAAAAGAAGGACTTAATAAAAATGGAGTAGTAAAGGATAAAAAGATACATGCCAAAGTAATTGAAAAGATAATACTATATGCCAATAGTTTAGAATTTGAAATAGTAAAACTAGATTATTCGCCAATCAAAGGGCCAGCAGGGAATATAGAATATTTACTATATTTAAAAAAGAAAAAAGTACAATTAGATTTATTTTCAAAAAGAGAAATGATAAAAAAAGTAGTCGAGATGGCACAAGAAGAATTAAAAAAGGAGTAAAAAATGATAAGTAATTTACATATTCAGAATATAGGAATTATTGATGATATTAGTATTTGTTTAAATAATGGATTTAACGTATTAACAGGAGAAACAGGAGCTGGAAAAACACTTATTATAGATTCATTATCTATTATTGCAGGAGGCAGATTTTCAAAAGAAATGATAAGAAAAGGATGTAATCATTCTTTTGTAGAAGTATGCTTATATTTGCCGAACCATGAATGTGCAATTGATGGAAATATTATTGCTTCAAGAGAAATATTTAATAATGGAAGAAATCTATGCAAAATCAATGGCAGAATGGTAACAGTAAACGAATTAAAGGAATTTATGCAAAATATTATAGATATCCATGGACAACAAGATAATCAGATGATATTAGAAGCAGCTTCACATATTCAATATTTAGACGATTTTTCACGGAGAGGAATTATCTAAAGTAAAAGAGAAATATCAAAATTTCTATGAACAATATTGTAGTACAAAAGAAAAATTAAAAGAAAATTATGGAGATGATAAAGAAAGACAAAGAAAATTAGATTTACTAAAATATCAAGAAAATGAAATCCAAGAAGCACATTTACAAATAGGAGAAGAAGAAAAATTAGAAACAATACGAACTAGGATGCTACATTCAGAAAAAATTTCAGAAGGACTAAAACAAATTGATATTGAAATTGGAGAAAATGCCATTGAAGCTATTTCAAAAGCAGTACGAGCATTAGAGAAAATAGAAAATTTAGATATTATTTGTGAAGAAAAATTAAATGCATTAAAAGGAATATATTATGATATACAAGAATTAGCAAGAGACGTTGTAGGATTACAAGAAGATATCGAATTTGATGAAGAAGAAAGGCAAAAAGTAGAAATGCGTTTAGATTTAATATTTTCATTAAAAAGAAAATATGGTAATGATATTAAAGAAATTTTAGCATATCAAAAAGAGCTTCAAGAGCAAATAGAACAAATTGAAAATTTAGAAGAATATAGAAGCCAATTAAAACAACAAATAGAAGAGTTAGAAAACAAGATGAATGAATTTTCGAAACAAATGAATACAATTCGAGTTCATCATGCAAATGAATTATCTAATAAGATTACAAAAGAACTACAAGATTTAGAAATGAAACAGGCGAGTTTTGAAATACAAGTTAATTTTGATATGGAGAAGCATTTTCATAAAAATGGATTAGATAAGATAGAATTTTTCATTAAAACAAATACAGGAGAAGATGCGAAACCACTAATTAAGATTGCTTCTGGTGGAGAAATGTCAAGAATTATGCTTGCAATTAAGCATGTGCTTGCTAGTGTGGATAAAGTGCCAATTCTTATTTTTGATGAAATTGATACAGGAATTAGTGGTATTGCAGCAAATCGAGTAGCTAACAAAATGAAACAAATAGCAAACAATCATCAAGTATTATGTGTAACTCATTTAGCATCGATTGCAGCAAGTGGAGATTATAACTACTATATTAGTAAAGCAGTCGAAAATGAGATAACAAAAACAAATATTACTTTATTAAACGAAGAAGATA
>CATLGL010000102.1 GCA_949935895.1 uncultured Clostridia bacterium | reverse complement strand
ATGTAAATTCATTGAAAAACCAGTAAAACGGTCTGGCTCACCAAAACGTTCCAAAAACGAACTATCTATACATTTGTTAAATGATTTAGTTTGACAACAACATTTCTATTCGAGTTAATATAAAGAATCAATCTTTAAAGATTGGTTCTTTTTTAGTTGGTAGTATATTGCCTTGTAGAGCCTTCATGCTATGATAGTATATTATCTTACTATTTTGATTCTTCTTACGGATTTGTTAATTTTAGAGTATTATTTATGAATGTTTTGACTTTTTTAATATCTATTATAATATATACATATCATATTGTTGCCGTCTGTTAAAAACAGACGAGAGAAAGGTTGGAGGAAAGTATTTTTTATGCTATCCGTAATTCCTCGTTTGGGAGGCTTCCGCTCTATTAGGAAGAAAATAAGACTGTTGCTTTGATTGATTTTGATGGAGATTTAAGCTTCTTAGGCGAGCCTACTTCTTCAAGAAAGGCTGAAATTATTTCTTTTTTAAAAGAAAACAAGATTCCTTTCAATAAGTAACAGTAAAGTCTCAGCCTTTTAAGAAACAAGCATCTCTTAAGCTTTGCTTTTGAGATGCTTTTGTTAGAATATAATGGTTCTTTGTTTTTTATTCTTTTGAAAAATTTTAATCTTTAAAAGTACTTTTTTGTGTTGAAAGAAATTTGTTTAGGGTGTTTATATTGGGGGTTGTAGAAAATATCTTCTTTTGGGGTGTTTAAATTTCCGTACTCTTAAAGGGAGGTTTAAAACATAGGAACCTTTTTTATGAATAAATGATTGTTTTGGGCATGAATTATAAAATTTTAAAATCATATGAAGATATTTTCTACAAAATTAATGACATTGTTCAAGAAATAAGATATTTTTTATCTTATTGTTTAATCTAATTTAATTTTTTTGTCTTTATTGGATTTTTTTAGAAGCATTAAAGTTTTTTCTGATAGAAAATTTTTGATAGTAATTGTTCTAAATGAAATCAAAAAGATATTTGTTATTCAACATGTATATATATTACTACTTTTCTTGACATATGTCAACAAGAAAATTACGACATTAAACGACAAATTGCTACAGAAATCAACATTCCCGTAATGTCTGCTATAAGTGCTGCTATTAATACAAATCGTATTTTTTTTATTCCAACTGCACTTGTATATAAAGCAATTGTATATAAGGTTGTTTCTGTTGAACCCATTATTGTTGATGCAATTAGTCCTATGGTACTATCTACTCCAGATTGTGAAATAATATCTGTTGCTATTGCCATGGATGCACTTCCTGATATCGGTCTTAATAAAGCAAGCGGCATAATTTCTGCTGGAATTTTTAATATTTGAATGATTGGTTTTATCAAGTTAATGAGTAAGTCTAAAATTCCAGAGCTTCTTAATGCTCCTACTGCTAAAAAAATTCCTATCAGTGTAGGAAAGATGTTAATTACTACTTGCATTCCTTCTTTTGCTCCCTCTAAAAATGTATCATATACTTTCTTTTTTTCAATAATTCCATAAACAATAATACATAAAATTACCATTGGTACTGCAATAGTCGATAAATAATTTATAACCTTCATATTTTCTCCTACCATTTTTTCATAAATATTTTAGCACTAACTGTTCCTGCTACGGCTGCACAAATTGTAGCAATCCATACTGGTATTATTATGGATGTAGGATTATTAGAACCTAAGGAACTTCTAATAGCTATTACGGTTGTTGGTATGATTTGAATAGATGCTGTATTGAGGATAATAAACATTGCCATTGAATTGTTTAGTGTATCTTTTTTAGTATTGCTTTTTTGCATAGTTTTCATTGCCTTTAATCCTAATGGTGTAGCTGCATTTCCTAATCCTAAAATATTCGCTATCATATTCATAGATATTTCTTGGTATGCTTCTTCTTCTTTTTTTATATCTGGAAATAATATCTTCATAATAGGGTTTAGTCGATTACTTAATTTTGTAATTAGTGTTGTTTTTTTTGCTATCTGCATAATTCCACTCCACAAGCACATAGTGCCTAAAAATGTAATACTTAAATCTACTGCACTTTTGCAAGAATCAAAAATGGATTGATTGATATTGATTACATTTCCAGAACATATTGCATATATGTATGATATAATTATAAAGATTGGCCAGATAATATTTAACAATTTTCTCTCTCCTGTTTTTTTATCTATTGTATTCTATTTATAATAAAAAAAGAACTTCTTGTGCCTACTATTCTTTCCTTTGTTTCTACTTTCAATGTTTTCCATTTTTTCTAATTTTTTCCTAATTTTCTCATGTTTTTTATTGACAATTTTATTATATTCATGGTATGATTGTATCTAGAAATTGTCGAATTTTGTTATAAAACAAAATTTATTTAAAGGAGGTTTTATTATGAAGTCAACAGGGATTATACGTAGAGTAGATGAGTTAGGAAGGGTTGTTATACCAATCGAATTGAGGAATAAATTCGGAATTTATGAAAAAGATCCTATTGAAATTTTTGTAGATGGTTCTTCTATTGTGTTGAAAAAATATGAACCAAATTGTATCTTTTGTGGTGCAACTAAAAAATTAGTTACTTATAATGATAAACTAATTTGCTCAAAATGTGCTGAAAAAATTAATCGTTTAGCTGAAAATGTTTAAATTATATAGATAAAAACCATCCAAAGGATGGTTTTTTATGTCATAAACTCTTGATAAATTTCATTTTTACTAACATTTCTATCTTTTGCTATTTGCTTTATGATTTCTTTTTTGTTCATTCCCTTTTTTTCATAATATTGGTAATGCTCTTTTAATGATAGTTCGTTTCGTTTTTCTATCTGTTCTTGCTTTTTTGTTTTTGCTCTTTTTTCTATTATAATTACATATTCCCCTCTAGGCTCCTTCATATTTTCTTTTAACTCTTTTGCTGTTCCTTGTTTATATTCTTCATGTATTTTGGTAAGTTCTCTTGCTAATACCATTTTTCTACCTTTTGTAAACTCTTCTAATTCTTCTAATGTTTGCTTTATTTTATGTGGTGCTTCATAAAGTATTATTGTTGTTTCTTGGTCTTCAATTTGCATTAGTTTTTCTTTACGGTGCTTTTTATTTGAAGGTAAAAATCCTAAAAAAATAAATTCTTTTGCTTCTATCCCAGAAGAAACTAGTGCTGTAATTAGTGCACATGGACCAGGAATTGAAATGACTTTGATTTCTTGCTTAATTGCTTTGTTTACAATTTCTTGCCCAGGGTCTGATATAATTGGTGTTCCTGCATCTGAAACCAGTGCTATTTTTTTTCCTTCTAATAATTTTTGAATTAACTCCTCTGCTTTAATTTCTTCATTATGCCTATGATAGCTAATCATTGGTTTTGCTATTTGTAAATGATTTAATAATTTTAATGTATTCCTAGTATCCTCTGCAGCAATTATATCTACCTCTTTTAAAATGCGAATTGCTCTTAATGTAATATCTTCTAAATTTCCGATTGGTGTTGCAACAATGTACAATTCTCCGTTTCATTCTCTCTATCTCCTTTTTCCGTATATGTTTAAGATTTCATCAGTATATTGCCCATTTTCTTTATATATATATAATGGTGGCTCAATTTGTAAAAATGGTTTTGCATT
>CATLGL010000101.1 GCA_949935895.1 uncultured Clostridia bacterium | reverse complement strand
ATACCTTGCTTTTTCCTTTGTCTTAGTTGGCTTTTCTAATATTTCTTCAATTTCAATATCCTCAATATTATTTTTTAAGTCCTGAACAAATTCAACAACACTTTGTAAATCTACTCCTGAAAAAACAATTGCAAATTTAGGTCCCATATATCTTACAAAAATATATTCTGATGAAATACTCTCTCTTATATAGGTACTTACTTCTGTAATAATGGTATTTCCTGTTTCTCTACTATATTTTTTATTGATTTCCTCTAAATTGATAATTTTAAACATACAAACAGTAGATGTTTCATATTTATCAATGGTTTTCTTTCCTTTTCCATACAAATATTCTGCTGATTGAAGTTCTGAAAATTCATCTTTTCTTGCAATATTTTCAACTGTTGTTTGATATGATATTGTTTTATATACAGAAATAATATTTTCTTTTATTACTTCTAATACTGTAGAATCTACTTTATCAAAAGCATGAGGTTCTCCACTTTCGATAATCCAATAACCAATATAAATATTATCAATATATAATGGAAAAAACATAGCTGATTTTGCTCTTCCAAATTCCATTGTTTGATATGGCAATCTTTCTCCTTCATTGTTAACTGTAACATATTTAGGTAAAGCGGTTTGAATGCTATCTTTAAAAATTTCTTGTTCATGAAGATTTCTTAGAGCCTCCCAATGCTGTTGCTGTACATTAGATGCTTTAATTGCATATTCTGTACCATCAAACATAACAATGGTTGAATATTTTATATTGTATTTTTCAATTACAATTTCATTAATTTTTTCAATTTTTTCTTCTACTGTAGAATATTCCCCTATTGTATTCATAAAATCCTGTAATACATTTAATCCTGTTATTTTTTGGTTAATATTATCAAAATTACGAATACGTTTATAAATTACAATATTATATATCATTAACGCTATTATAATAACTACTAGTAGTATTAGTACATATGTCACTTTTTTTCACCTCATCACCTTGTTTTTTTATTTTTCTTAACTGTCAAAATATATTATGCTTTCATACTTTATTTTAAAATGGTTTATGCTTATTACTTAATAATGGATATACCATATTTCCTAAATCTTTTAATGCAATTAAGAAATTTTTTCCATATCCATTTAATGAAACTTTACAATTTACCAAACCTTCTAAATATTTCGAATATGCAGCCTCATCAAATGGAATATTGGTATATTTTATAGCATCTTTATTAAATAATTCTGTCATGTATGACATGGACGGATCATTATAAAAAGCCATTCCACCAATTACCACTTTTGAATTTAGTCCTCTAATTTTTGTTTGTTTGTTAATAACTATTTTTAACTTATCTTGTAATAGTACATTTTTTGCTTTTAAATCTCTTAAAAATCCTGTTAATGGTTGAATAGTCAATATATCCATGCTTTGTACTAAATAGATTTCTTGGGAATGTTCAAAATATGGTGTTGGTGTATCAAAGTCAGCATCAATTAAGATAAGTGAATAATTCTTTACAAGAGTAGATAAAATAGCCTCTTCGTTTCCTTCATCATGTTTTGCTGGAAGTGAAGTATATACTGTTAAATGATTATTTACTTTAATTCCTGCTGGATTTCCTTTTGCTGTATTTTCCATACAATCAAATGCTATTTTTCTTAGTTCCTCCTCGTTTTTTGTATAAATAAAATATGAATTTTTATTTTTTGTTGTATCTAAAATAGCAGTATCAATCCCCATAGAAGAAAATAATTCTGCTAAATTATTAACTAAAAATGAGGTTCCATTTTTACTTGTTCCCACAAAAGATACTATCTTTTTCTCTTTTGTTAACAATCTTTCTATATCGATTCCTGATGTATTTGGGTTTGTAATTCCAATAAAACTGTTTCCCACATTGTCATGATGTAGAGGCTTCTCAGACTCCATTGGGTTTGAATAATGAGTTTTAATTTCTTCCTCTTCTTCAATGCCTGGTAATACATTGCTTTTTGGTAAATCTTGAGGTGGCATCTCTTCATCTAATTCAAATAAATTAACACTAGTATCTTCTGGTTTATTATCTGGTTCTTGATCTACTACTTTTTTAGGTCTACCTCTTCCTCTTTTTGCCTTTTCTTCTTTTAATCTTATTTCCTCTTCTGTTAATACTTTTTTAGGTCTACCTCTTCCTCTTTTTACTGGCTCTTCTAAAACTGTTTCTTCCCTTGAGTTCAGTGCTTGCTCTACTACAGATGGCTTCTTTACTGGCACTTCATTTTCTGGTTCATTATCTAATTCAAAAATATTTACTTGCTCTATACCATCCTTCTTACTTTCTTCCACAGGTTGGTTTCTCCTCTCTATAGACTCTACTGGCTTTGCATTCAATTTTTTAACATTTTTTGTATTAACTCCTGATGGAACAATCACTGGTTTTGTTAATTTTTGCTTATTTAATTGGTTTTCAATAAAATCAATTTTTAATGCATCTTCCTTTTTTGATATTGTTTTTTTAGGTGTATCGACTTTTGCCTCCTGTCCTGTAAATGCCATAATATGTTGGTATTTACCTGAGTCTCTTTCTAAAACAGCCTTTACATTTAATGGTAAAAATTTAACAATAATTTTTAGTTGTGAGTCTGTATATTGGTTAGCAATATTATTAAAACTTTCTACATAAGCTGCTTCATTTTTTCCTAGTTTACGATAATGTGCTCGAATATTTTGAATTTCTTGCTCACTAACAGTATCTTCTGATTCAGCTTGATAACCTACATCTTCTGATTCGATTTTATAATAAATCTTTGCTTCTTTTTTTGTTCGTGGTTTACGAATTAATTTACATACTTCTTCAATACTTCTATCTTGTCCTAATAATGCACTATAAATTCCAATTCCAAATAATTTTACTAATAACTGTTCACTTTTTGCTCGTCTATCTGAACAAATAAGAATAATAGGAGTATCTTCTCCTTTATTATCTGTTGCTTCATCACTAATGCTATCTAATTTATCAAATATAAAACGGTCAATAGCCTCATAGTCATTGTTTGCAAATGGTTCTAAATCTTCACTTATTACAATTCTATCATAAGTTTTATCTCTTTGTATTTCTTTTTGTATTGCATTAAAGTAATAAACATTCTTATAAGAAATTATTTCCTTATAATCTTTTTGATATTTTTTAACAATTGAATCTGATATACTATCATTACTAACTGCAAATAATACTTTCATTCGTAATTCCTCCACTTTAAACTAATTTCTAAATCCTTTTACCACAATAGCAAATACTAAAGGTAATACTTGGCAAATAACAAATATTGTAACAAAACCAACGATCAAAAATAGACCTCTATCATGAACATCTAGTTTACGAATACCAATTACATATTGCCAAATTGCTCCTACTGCAATTCCAATAAAACATAGTGGTATACTATAAATACGAACTTTGTTTAATAAATATGCGGTAAAACCATAAGTTTCTGAGCCATAACTTTCTGTATAATCTTTTAATTCTTGAAATTGTTTTTCTTTTATTTGTATAATTTGTCCAGCTGTTGAATCTTCTAATGTATTATTAGTAGCATACACAGCCCCTATTGAAAATATACTTAACATGATAAATACTGTAAGTACAATTTTTTTCATTCTGTTTATTGCCCCTTTCCGTGTTTCATCAATTTTTAAGTTCTT
>CATLGL010000100.1 GCA_949935895.1 uncultured Clostridia bacterium | reverse complement strand
AAATATAGTGTATAATAGTTATAGTTGTGTAAAGAATAGAAAAATCCTATTATATAAAAAATATGTTAGAAGGAGAGTGAGTTATATTTTTAGTAAGAAAATAAAATACTATACAAAAGAAGGCGTAAAGCTTACAAATATAATAATCATTGGGGTATTGATAATAAGTGCTATTGTATTGATGAAATTAAAGCCAGTTTATGAACTTTCTGTAGGAGAAGAAGTAATAGGGTATATAGAAGATAAAGAATTATTTGAGCAAGTAATAGATAAAAAATTAAATGATAATCATGAAGAAAATATTGCATTTGCAGATTTTGAAATGGATACAAATTACAAATTCAAATTTGTTGAAAAACAAGTTGAAATAAAAGAAGAAGAGGTATTAGCCTCCTTAGTAAATTATGCAGATATTACGTATTTTCAATATGCTGTTTGTGTAAATGGAGAGGAAAAAGAAAAATTTGCAAAAGAGGAAGAGGCTAAAGAAGTAGTAACAAACTTAAATCAACAGCTTGGAAATGAAGCAAATGTATGGGTGGAGCGTATTTATACAAAGGAATTACCAGTTAAAAGTGAAGTACAATTAGCTAGTGTTTCCGACAATTTAGCATTTGAAATAAAAGAGCAAGTAAAACAAGAACAAAGAAGAGAACGTGGAACGATTAATGGAGTTTTTATGTCTGTTGTTCCTGTAAAGGGAAATATAACCTCTCGTTATGGAGATAGAGAATCGATTAGAAGTCATTCGCACAGAGGATTAGATATTGCAGCAAAAACAGGAACTCCTATAAAGGCTGCAGCAGATGGAACAGTTACTTATTCTGGTACAATGAGTGGATATGGAAATTTGCTTCGTATTGACCATGGAAATGGTATCACTACCTATTATGGACATTGTAGTAAGTTGTATAAAAAAGAAGGGGAAAAGGTAAAAGCAGGAGATGTAATTGCAGCAGTTGGTAATACAGGAAATTCAACTGGCTCACATTTACATTTTGAAATTCGTAGAAATGGAGAGTATTTGAATCCTGCTAAGTATATTTTTTAATTTTAAGGGTTGTGATGAGGTAGAGTTGTTGATTTTGGCAACTCTGCTTTTTTTGGTGCTGTGGTGGAAAACGAAATGATATTTTGAAAAAGACTCCATTCTCCAAGGCGTTTTTATTTGATAAAGAGTTTTATGCCAGAAACACACTGTAATGTGTTGCTTAAGTGGGTTTGCAGATTGAACTTGCTTTTTCAAAATATCATTTCCTTTTCTTTTGATAGATGTGAAGTAGTGGGAAGTTTTTGATTTATTGGAGAATAGAGGTGTTTTTTATATTGATTTTTATTGTGGTAAGAATAAATTGCTATAAATTGTTTCATACTAATAATGGTGATGAAGGATGAAAAATGATGAGAAGATACTAGATAAATTTTTTGCATTGAGACAAGATGATTTGATGAATGAAATGCCTGAGGATAGGGCTTATTTAAAGAGAGTATTAAAACAAACAAAGGATATGGGGATAACGGATATGATTTGTCAATTACCAGAAGAGTATAGTTCGATTAAACAAGAGATAGAGCAGAAGTTTGAAGATGTAATAGGGGATTATGAGGTAAAATTGGCTTATTATAATAAAAAGTATTATAAGCAAGGTTTTTATGATGCCTTGGTAATGAAATTACCTAAATAATAAATTAAAAGTAAACATATGATATTGACTTTGCCGAATGGAATTGATATAGTAGTGACAAGAAACAAAAGTGAAAGGGGAAAGAAAAATGAACATAAAAGAAAAATTATTAGTAATGGGAATTGGTGTAGCTATAGTAAGTTTTATTGTAACACCAATTCAATCAAATGCAGCATTACAAGCAAATGGAAATCCTGGCGCAAGGGCAAACATTGATAGTTGGCTGTTAAATATAAGAAAAATGGAAGAAACAGGAGGAACATTAGGACTATCAGATACTATTAATACTACAAATTTAACTTCTTCAGCAGAGCAAAAAAATAATATCGATATTCATATGCAAAAAAATACAGAATTTGGTGCAATGGCAATATTATCAGCATCAGCTTATGGAAATCCTAAAAAAATAAATGATGGAGAAACCACAACAGGAAACAAAACAGGAGTATATATTAATCTAAATAAAGAATGGGTAGCAGCGGGACAATTGACAGGTGATACAAGTTTTATAAATGCAAATACAAAATATAAAAATGCTTATACAACAACCTATGTTGCTAAAACTGGAGATGCAATTAAAGAAACAGAAGGATGGCATACAAGCAGTTGGGGGCAGTCGGATTATAATAGCTGGCTTACTAGCAGTAATGATAGTGGCTTACTACGTGCATATTCAGATACTATTTTTGTGTATTCTGGTTTTAGTACCCATGGTTCTCCCGCTACATGCAGTCAAAGTAACTTTTCTCGTGCAGTAGTAGTTATAGGTAATGGATTTTAGGGTATAGGGAGTAAAAAATGTATAATAAATTAGGAAAAATAACTAAGGATAAAAGTACGGGTATTACCTTAATTGCATTGATTATCACCATTATTGTCTTACTTATTTTAGCAGCGATAACAATTAGCCTTGTATTAGGAGACAATGGATTATTTACGAGGGCACAGGAAGCAAGTTTTAAAACAAAAATGTCTCAGATTGCAGAAGAATGGGATTTATCTAAGCTAGATATGGAGGTAATGGGAAAAGATACAAATATTTATGCAGGGGAAGTACTAAAAAAAATTATTGTAGATGAAGAATTAGAAATACAAGAAAGTGATGTACAAAATGTAAGAGCATTGATTAAATTAGTAGGAAATACTGAAGAAAAATATGTAATCCTCCATGAAGGAGAATTATATTATGTATCACAAAAAAAAATAAAAAACAATGAGCAACAGGTAAAGTGGTGTGAAGAGATAGGAATAAAAATATGGGATTATACTGAAAGCACAGGAATAAAAGTAGTAAATGGAAATTATGAATATGTCAATGGGATTTACCTATGTACACCACAGTTAAATACAGGGTTTTCAAAAGATAACACAAGATATTTAAACTTTAGAGGTGAAAATTTAGTACCAGGAACATGGATTAACAAAAAGCCGGAAGAAGATTGGTATGATTATAAAAACCGAAAATGGGCTAATTTATATGTTGAGAGTAATGGTGTAGAAAGCTATTATGTATGGATACCAAGATATGTATATAAAAAAGATATGCAAAACACAGCCTCTGGAAATGAAAGAATGGATGTAAAGTTTGTAGATTTAAACAATAATTATAAAAATCCAGAAACAGATAAAGAAACGACATGGAGTGAATTACAAAATGAAGGGTATCAACTACCAGAAGCATTTTGGTGGGATAATAATGGAAATGGAGAACAAGATGAAGGGGAGCAATTACCAGGTTACTGGATGAGTAAATATCAGTTGTCAGAATTAGCAGGGTATACATTAGATTATGATACAGCTGCGACAACTACAACGATTGATGTACAAAACATTAAGTTAACAACAACTAAAACAGTAGCAAAATATACATATGCTGTTAATGGAAACATTGTATATGAATTTGATTGTAAAAAAGAAGGAACACAAAGTGCAAAAGATTATCTAATAGAAGGATTAGCAAAAGGAAATAAATCATTAAATATAACAGCATTAGATGAAAATGGAGAAATCATAGGAAGTATGACAAGACTATATGAAGTAGCAGATGTAAATGCTCCAGAATTAAAAGCATTTGACCAAGATACTACTTTTTATGTATATTGGGATG
>CATLGL010000099.1 GCA_949935895.1 uncultured Clostridia bacterium | reverse complement strand
AAAGTATTACCACAAATTGTTTACAGTATTGTAGGAGTTGTTCTAATTTTCTTCGTACTAGTTGTGTTAGTACCTTGTATCCAATTATATATGGGTAACTTCTTATTCTCTGCATACTTAGAATAAAAAACTAGGAGGGACAGACAATTATGAGAATTGGAATTGATATAGGAGGTAGTCATATAGCAATTGGCTTAATTCAAGGAAAAAGCATACTGCAAAAAAGTGAATACAATTTTACAAAACAGGATAAACAAAATTTAAAAGCTGTCATTTCTACATTCTTAGAAAAAGAAATAGATATGTTTTTAGAAAAAATTTCAGTAGATAACATTGAAATGATAGGAATTTCTGTTCCAGGTAGACCACAAAATGGAATAATAACAAGTGCTTGTAATTTGCAAGTAGATAATTTAAATTTAGAAGATGTGATAAAACAAAAACTTGATAAACCAGTTTATATGAAAAATGATGGAATGTGTGCAGGAATTGCAGAAAAAGAGTATGGAGCATTACAAGGAGTAGATAATGGTATATTTTTAAGTTTAGGAACTGGAATTGGATGTGCAGTTTTTGTAAGAGGACAACTAATAGAAGAAATAAGAGGATTTGGACATATGATTGTCCAAAAAAATGGGAGACAATGTAAATGTGGAAGATTCCGGTTGTTTGGAGACATATGCTTCTATGAAGGCTTTAAAAACGCAAATAAGGAACAAACTAAAACAAGAAATGTTATCGAGTAAAGAAATTTTAGCATTACTTCAAGAGGAAGACACAAAAAAACAATTTGAACATGAAATACAAGAGTATATACAATATTTAGCAATCGGTATTGTTAATGCTGTTAGAATATGTAGTGCAAAAATGGTTGTAATTGGAGGAAGCTTTGTTCATTATCAAGGAGTACTATTTACTTTATTAAAAAAGGAATTGGACAAGATTACGCCATCCCACGAAGGAAAAAAAGTAGAAATAAAATTAACAAAATTAGGAAATGATGCAGGAATGATTGGAGCATCTAGAATTGTATAAGGGAAGGTGTATAAAATGGAGCAAGTAAATTTAGCGAGAAACTTTGTTAGTGAACAACAATCAAGAGAAGGACAGATAAGACAAACCATGGCAAAAATGGTACAAGATGGAACTGTTGAAAAAACGGTTATGAGATTACGAAAAGAAGAATTAGAAGAAAGAAGACAGGAACAAAAAGAAGCATTAAAAGTTTATACAGTACCATATAGTGTAGATTTTTTAACTCCGCAAGAAGGAGAAACGAGCCAACCATATGATATTGATGCATTTTTAGGTGAAAAAGGAACAGAAGTGCAAATTGCCATTAAATATGAAACAGTAGAACAAGATGAAAAAAGACAGCAGCTTATTATTCTAGCTACTGGACCAAGAGGAGAAGTAGAAGTAACCAATACCACAAATCAAGTTCGTGAATTTTTTGAAAAGGTTCAAGAATTTAATACATTAGAGGGTATAGAACCAGAAAAATATATTGATTATTTGCAAAAAAAGAATTGGAAGGTAACTAAAGAAGGATTAGAAGTATTTTCCACTATACAAAAAGATGGTAACATAGAAATTCAAAGAACTATATTTACAGAACATGAACTAGATACAGTATCACAAGAAGATATACAAGACAATATAAAAAGACATATTATGCGTAGAGAGCAAAATATTATTGATAAAACAGAGAAATATTTAAGTAAGATGGCGAAGCAGGGAGTAAGCAATATAGAGCAAGATATAGTGGAATATATATTTGATAAATTTAAACCTATTTATTTATCACAAAAAGGAAATAGTGAAGAAACAAAATGTATTTTACAATTAAATCAATATTTTGCAAGAATACCACAAGAGTATAAAGATAGTAATTTAAATCAACAATTATTTGACTATATTAGAGTAAGAATGAAGGAATTAAACTTAGTGGCAGAGCAAAGTGAACCTAAAGAAGCAGGAGATTTATACAGTTTTATAAATAAAACTGATAAGGAAGAAGCAGAAAAAAAGACTCAAAGAGCAAGAGCAGTACTTTCGAAAGTAAGACCAGTAGAACAAGATAAAGAAGAAGTACGATAAGTAGATATGTCAGATATAAATTGGAGCAATACAGTCTAGATATCAATAAAAATATAGAAAAAGAAAAAAGAAGCCAGTTGACTTCTTTTTTTTTTTATAGTATAATACAAAATAGTGATTACCAAGGATTGGTAAAGAAGAGATTTAAATTTTGTGTATGAAAAAGATGCAAAATTAGTATATTAAAGTAAGAGATGAAGATTCGAAAAAAGAGAAAATAAATAATAGATAAGATATGTAAGTTCGGGTAAAAATACATAATCCTTCTATTATATAGCATAATTTTGAATCAATAACAAAAAGAACTAAATTTCTAAAGTGAGAAAATTTAGAAATGTTAGTTCCGCTTTTTCGTACAAAAAGGTAAATTGAAAATAAAAAGATAGGAGATAAACATGATAGAAAAGATGAAAACAGAAGAAAATGAAAAAAGAAGGGATACATCCAAGAAAACAACAACACAAAGAGGAAGAAGAAATTATACACCTCAGAATAATCAAAAAATAAAAGAAGAAATAGAAACAAATAATCAATTGAACAAGCAAGAAAAAAAAGTTCATACTCAAACTAGAAGAAAGACAACTCGTCAAACAACAAATCATATGACTAAAAAAGACACAATAGCACAAGAAGATAATCAATTCCGTTTTAAAAAGAAACCATTGAAAATTATTCCATTAGGAGGATTATTAGAAATAGGAAAAAACATAACGGTTTTTGAATATGAAAATGAAATTATTGTTGTTGATTGCGGACTTGCGTTTCCAGAAGATGATATGTTAGGAGTAGATTTAGTAATACCAGACATTACGTATTTAGAAAGAAACAAAGAGAAGATTAAAGGACTTGTTATTACACATGGGCATGAAGATCATATTGGTTCAATTCCATATTTATTAAAGCAAATTAATATACCAATTTATGCAACACGATTAACCATAGGACTTATTAAAAATAAACTAGAAGAACATGGACTATTAAGAAGTACAAAACTAAATATAGTCGAACAAGGACAAACAGTTAACTTTGGAAAAATGAAGGTTGAATTCATAAAAAGCTGTCATAGTATACCCGATGCTGTAGCACTTGGTATCCAAACACCAGTTGGAGTAATACTTCATACAGGAGATTTTAAAATTGATTATACTCCAATTGATGATGAAAGAATGGATTTTGGAAGACTTGCAGAACTAGGAAATCAGGGAGTATTAGCACTTATGTCTGATAGTACCAATGCAGAAAGAAGAGGCTATACAATGTCGGAAAGTACAGTAGGAGATGTGTTTGAAAAACTGTTTTTAAATTGTAAAAAACGTATTGTTGTTGCAACATTTGCTTCAAATGTACATCGTGTTCAACAAATTGTAAATTCTTCTGTTAAATATGGAAGAAAAATTGCAGTATGTGGAAGAAGTATGATTAACATGATAACAACAGCAATTGAGTTAGGATATATTCAAGTTCCAAATAATGTATTTATTGACATTGATGAAATTCGAAATTATACAGAAGAACAATTAGTAATTATTACTACTGGCTCTCAAGGAGAGACTATGTCAGCATTAACAAGAATGGCGACAGGTGAGCACAAAAAAGTGACGATTACTTCAAATGATTTAGTAATTATATCAGCAAGTCCAATTCCAGGAAATGAAAAATTAGTTTCTAAAGTAATTGATGACTTAATGAAAATTGGTGCAGAAGTAGTATATAGTGCATTAGAAGATGTACATGTATCTGGACATGCTTGTCAAGAAGAGCAAAAACTAATGCTTGCTTTGG
>CATLGL010000098.1 GCA_949935895.1 uncultured Clostridia bacterium | reverse complement strand
TTACTCATAGGAAATACCTCCAATATTTTAAGTGTTTTGTGGTTAAAACTACTTTATCATATTTTGGTATTTCCTTCAATTTTTTATTTCTTACACTTGGTGTGTCATATCTATTGTAAACCTATAAAGTTAAATGTAAAAGTAAATTCCACATTTAACAAAATTTACTAGTCCAAGAAAAAAGTCCATCAAATAAAGGATTAGTTCTCTTTTTTAATTGCTTAGCATTTTCAAATATTATTCCTTTAAGATTATTTTTTTCCCTTATTTTATAAAAAAATGCATTCTCATATTTTCTTATATTTCGTATTGAATTTCTCTGTTATTTATGATAAAATAGATAACAGTTATAGATAATAGCCATAGTAAAAGAATAGTATTAAACTTTATTTTATATAGAGAACCTACGGTTGGTGGAAGTTTAGGTTAAAAGGGTTTAAGAATCTACTTTTACTTCGTGCTTCTAGGAAAACCTAGACCGATTGATACAAGGTTAGTTGTATTACTAAGATGCTGTTTTTAACAGTAATTAAGGTGGCACCACGAAATTATTTCGTCCTTATGTTTTCATAAGGACGTTTATTGTTTTTAAGGAGGAATTTTTATGATTGATATCAAATTTTTAAGGGAAAATCCTGATTTAGTAAAGGAGAATATTAAAAAGAAATTTCAAGACCATAAATTAGAATTGGTAGATGAAATTATTGCTTTAGATGAAAAAAACAGAAAAACAAAATTAAATGGTGATGAACTCCGTTCTAACCGTAATCGTTTGAGTTCACAAATTGGTCTTTTGATGAAAGATGGTAAAAAAGAAGCTGCTGAGAAAATAAAACTTCAAGTAACTCATATTAATGAAGAATTGATTATAAATGAAAAAGAAGAGTTAGATTTAGCAGAGAACATTCAAGAAAAGATGATGAAAATTCCAAATATGATACATGAATCTGTTCCTATTGGTAAAGATGATTCTCAGAATGTAGAAATTCAAAAATATGGAGAACCTATCATTCCTTCCTATGAAATCCCTTATCATACTGATATAATGGAGCACTTACATGGTATTGATTTAGATGCTGCAAGAAGAGTAGCAGGAAATGGATTTTACTATTTAATTGGTGATATCGCAAGACTTCATAGTGCTGTTATTTCCTATGCTAGAGATTTTATGATAGATAAAGGTTTTACTTATTGTATTCCTCCTTTTATGATTCGTGCTGATGTTGTAACTGGTGTTATGAGTTTTGAAGAAATGGATGCTATGATGTATAAAATTGAAGGAGAAGATTTGTATCTAATTGGCACAAGTGAACATTCCATGATTGGTAAATTTAAAGGTCAGATTTTAAAAAAAGAAGATTTACCATGTACCATGACTTCTTATTCCCCATGTTTTAGAAAAGAAAAAGGTGCACATGGAATTGAAGAACGTGGTATTTATCGTATTCATCAATTTGAAAAACAAGAAATGATTGTTGTTTGCGAACCAGAAGATAGTTATAAATGGTATGATAAAATGTGGTCTTATACTGTAGAATTATTCCAAAGTTTAGATATTCCTGTTCGTACATTAGAGTGTTGTAGTGGAGATCTTGCTGATTTAAAGGCAAAAAGTGTTGATGTTGAAGCTTGGAGTCCAAGACAACAAAAATATTTTGAAGTAGGAAGTTGTTCTAATTTAACAGCTGCTCAAAGTAGACGTTTAGGAATACGTATTAAAGGGGAAAAAGGAAATTATTATGCTCATACTTTAAATAATACCGTTGTCGCACCTCCTCGTATGCTTATTGCTTTATTAGAAAACAACTATCAAGAGGATGGAAGTATCCTTATACCAAAAGCATTGCAACCTTATATGGGTGGAAAGTCTATTCTTCAAGTTAAATAACTGATTTATATGTAAAGAAAGGAAAAAGACAATGATTATTAAAAATCCAAAATTTGAAGTATCTGCAGTTAGCCCAAAACAATATCCTACTAATGGATTACCAGAAATTGTCTTAGTAGGGAAATCCAATGTAGGAAAATCTTCTTTTATCAATACCATGATTAACCGAAAAAATTTAGCAAGAACAAGTAGTGAGCCTGGAAAAACAAGACAAATTAACTTTTATAATATAGATAATCAATTCTATTTTGTTGATTTACCAGGATTTCGGCTATAGTAAAATGTCAAAACAAGAACAAGAAAAAGTAGGAAAATTTACTGAACGGATATCTTGTTAATCGAAATACGATTGCTATGATTATCTTTTTAATTGATATTCGACATAAGCCAACTCAAAATGATTTTCACATGTATCATTATATTATGAGTTCAAATTTGCCTTTTATGGTTCTTGCAAATAAAGCAGATAAAATTGCACCAACAAAAGTAGATACTTATATAGAAGATTTAAAAAAAGAATTCGGTATTTCTTTTAGTACCTTACTTCCTTTTTCTTCTGAAAGAAAAATTTACCAATCTGCTGTTTGGGAGGAGCTTGAAAAATATATCTAATATAATGTTAATTTTAAAAATGAATAGGAGGAAAATAATATGAAACTAACTGAAAATAATGAAGCATTAGCTGAAAATAAAGTACTAATTTTATATATCCTAAATCAACTAAATAAGCCTATTAGTAATGAAAGTTTACTTCATCTTGTTTTGTCTGCTCAGGAAATGAATTACTTTTATTTTCAACAATTTTTGTTAGACTTATTAGATATGCAATATATTATTGGTTATACAAAAGAAGATAAAACAATGTATAAAATAACAGAAACAGGAAAAGAAACTTTAAGTTTAACCAATGACTTACTTCCTGGTATTATGAAATTAAAAATCGATAATGCTTTAAAAAGAGAAGTTGATGAAGTACAAAACTTAAATCATGCTGTTTCTGAATTTATTCCTCAAAATGAAAACGAATTCATTGTAAAATGTAAGTTGATACAAAATAATATTAGCAATTTTGAATTAAGTCTTCTTGCCTCTTCTAGAGAACAAGCAAAATTGATTGCAAACAAATGGGAAAAAGAACATGAAGAAATTTATCCTATTATTTTAGAAATGTTGACTAGAAAATAAGTAGGGATTTTGTCTCCCTACTTGTTCTTATTTATTTTTCTTCTTACATATTCATATAAAATAACACTTGTCGCAACAGAGGCATTTAGGCTTTCGGTTTTCCCGTAGCATTGGAATCTTAGCTGTTTCATCTGCCAACTCCAATACCTCTTTTGATATTCCATTAGCTTCATTTCCAATAACAAGCACTTTCTTATTATAGTCTACATCATAAATGCTATTTTTTGTCTCTAATGATGTTGCTAAAATTTTAAATTTGTGCTTTTTCATTTCTTTTAATGTTTTTATCATATCATGGGATACTATAATATTTACTCTAAAAATTGCTCCCATTGTTGACCTTACTACTTTAGGATTATATGCATCTGCTGTTTTTTCAGAAAGAATAACTTGTTTTAGCCCTACACTATCAATTGTTCTTAAAATAGTACCTAAATTTCCTGGATCTTGTATTCCATCTAACACTACTATCATATCGTCATTATAATCAATCTTTTCTTCATTATTTTCTTTATTGACTACCGCTAAAATTCCTTGAGGATTATTTACCTCTGTCATAACATCAAAAACTTTTTCTGCAACATAAATGCAATTGTATTTTGCAATTTCATACAAAAGTTTCTGTTCAATTGTATGATTTTCTACACAGTCTTCACATACAACAATGGTATCAATTGATGCTTTTTCTTCTACTGCTTCTTCAATTAGCTTCATTCCTTCTATAAGATATTTCTTTTCTTGCTCACGATACTTTTTTTCTTTTAATTTGCGAATTTTTTTAATAATCTCATTATCTTTACTTGTTATTATTTGCATATTTTCTCCTTTTTTCTAAGTTGATTATTATTATATACGTTTTTTTAATATTTAATCTTTATTTTTACAATTTCGTTGACAGTATCTATATTTACCACTGCTTTATTACTATTTGCATAATGTCAATTTTAACCTTTTATGGTTTTTAAAAATTCTTTTACTCTTTTTACAATCATGCTATCACTATTTTGAGGTACTTTATAAGTAATATATGGTTCTTTTCCTGGTGAAAAACGAATTTCATTTCGATATTTTTTAACTAATG
>CATLGL010000097.1 GCA_949935895.1 uncultured Clostridia bacterium | reverse complement strand
CTCAGTTTAATAACATCTAACATAAACTGTTAGATATTTAAATTTTAAAAAGTGGTACCGATGGTGGGACTCGAACCCACATGGTTTCCCGCACGATTTTGAGTCGTGTGCGTCTACCAATTCCGCCACATCGGCATATATGTTATAATAGCATATTCTTGGGAGCCAGTCAAGCTGGCTCCTTCATTTTTTAAAAAATTTCTTTTTTAAATGATGTTCCTTCTAATTGTTCTAAATTCAATATATCTAAAATGGTCGCAGAAATATCTGCAAAGGTCAATCGTATTCCTAAGTCAATTCCTTTTTTTATTTGCTCCCCATATACTAAAATTGGTACATACTCACGGTCATGATCTGTTGATGGTGTAGATGGATCATTACCATGATCTGCTGTTATAATTAGCATATCATTCGGCTTCATTGCCTTCATTATTTCTGGTAATTTATTATCAAAATATTCTAATGCCTTAGCATAACCTACAATATCATTTCTGTGACCATATAACATGTCAAAATCTACTAGATTAGTATAGATTAGTCCTGTTGTATTATTATTTAGTTCTTCAATCGTCTTTTCAATTCCTTCTATATTACCATTTGTATGAATTGCTTTTGTTATTCCACGCCCCACAAATAAGTCTTGTATTTTTCCAATTGCAATTACATCTTGATTATTCTCTTTTATTACATCTAACATTGTTTTTCCAAATATTTCAGATTCGAAATCTTTTCTATGATAAGTCCTTATAAAATTGTCTTTGCTATTCCCTATAAATGGTCTCGCTATTACTGTTCCAACATTATATTCTGGTTTATTTAATATCTGTCTTGCTATTTTACAAATTTCATACAATTTTTCAACTGGTATCACATCTTCATGAGCTGCAATTTGGAATACACTATCTGCTGATGTGTAAATAATAGGATAACCTGTTTTTATTTGTTCTTCTCCAAAGCGTTTCAAAATTTCTGTACCAGAACCTACTTCATTACAAAGGATTCCTTTTACTCCTGTTTTTTGTATAAATTCTTCTATCATCTTTTTAGGAAATGCATTAGGATATGTTTTAAATCCTTTTTTTAGAATAAATCCTGACATTTCCCAATGTCCTACTGGACTATTTTTTCCGAATAGCTTGTTCTTTTGCTTTTCCAAAAGCACCTATAGCATTTTGTTGTTTTTCTTCTTTTATATCAATTCCTTGAATATTGTATAAGCCTAATTTCTTCATATTAGGCAATTTCAATTTGGTATTATTATAAATTCCTCTTAATGTATTACTTCCTATATCACCATATTGATTAGCATCTGGTAATTCCCCTATTCCAAAACTATCTAATACAATTACAACTGCTCTTGTTATCATATGTTTACCCTCTTTCTCAACTCATATTCATATACATTTACTTTTATTGTTGCTATTTTATTTTCTTCCTCCACCTTTACTAATCTAAAATTGTTCTTTTCTACTAATTGCAATTCATATTGTTTTAAATCTATAAGGCATTTTGATGATATATCCATGCCATTTGGCAGTGTTTTATTATCGTTATTATAATAAATACTATTCGTAAAATAAATAATTGGCATTTTTTCCTTTATATTTAACCTATATAAATTAGTCTGCTTATTATCTTCTTTGGCTATAATGGCCTCTTCAGGCTTTAGATAAAAAACCTGTAATTGTTTTTCTAGTTCCTCGTCAAGAACACAATAAATTGGAATTGAAATTGGTGAAGAAGCATTTATCATGATTGCATCTAATTGTTCTTTTATGCTTTTTATTTTTTCTTTATACTCTTTTAATGTTATATTTTTGGTAATATCTAATACTTTTAATATATCTTTTTTCGACTCTCTATGTTTCTTTTCTCCTAATTGCTGTATTTTGGTATTATCCTCCCTTATACTCCCAAACAAATCGAAGTTCTCTTGATTAAATAATATTCTATCTTTTTGTGCAACTTCTTTCAATTGCTTTAAACTCTTTACCATTTTTTCTTCATCTTCTATATTATTTAAGACATCTAGTAAATGTGTAGTTGCAGCAAAAACAACATCTGTTTGCTCTTTTTTTAATCCTTTTGTCTGTACCTTATCTATTAACCTTGTAATTTCTTCATAATCATCTTTATAATCAAATGTTTTTTCTAGCTTATTTTTTGAATCAGCTTCTTCTTGTGATGCTTGCAACAATGCCTGTTCATCTTTATTAGCAAATTTCCAAAATTCAAATATGCTTTTTTCATGTTTATCAATTTCTGCTAAATATAAACTTGCATTATCTATTTTCTTAATTAAAGCTTCTATTTTCCTTTTTTGTGCTATGATATCTAATTCTAAATTCTTTATTGTTTGCAATATATTATCTTCATATTTTACAATTTGAATAATATCTTCAATGGTATAGTATTCTTTTAGAGCAAATTTTACTTCTTCTATTATTGTTTTTTCTTCCTTTGAAATTTCTACTTTTTCTATATTGTATTCACCTTTTTGGTTTTTCTTCAATTTTTTCGATTTAAAAAAGTATTTTACTCTTCCCAAAAATGTTTTTCTACATTCTAAATATGTTGCAATTAATCGTTCCTTTGCTATATATTCTTGTTCTTTAATCATATTGTCTTGTTTAATATCTTCTAATTCTTTTTCATATGTTTGTTGTTTTTGTTGTAAACTCCCTATCGTTTGTCTTATTCTTTCATAGTCTTTTATAAATACTTCCATCAACTTATCATATGTTATTTTTTTATTTTGATATTCAAATTCTAATAGTCCTTGTGCATTTATTTTTGGAGTAAATTGATAATATTGTGGAAGCTCACTTGAAAGAATAAACAATGCCTTTAACAATTGGTAAAACTTTTCAGCCTCCTCTTCTGTTTTTAAATTAATTTTGTAATCACTTTCAATCTGTTTATATACTGCTATTTTTCCTACTATCTGAATTGTCATACTATTGTCTTTATCATATACTTCATAGGTTATTGGCCATTTTTTTGTTAATTGCCAGATATATTTTTCTAAATCTGTTATTTGTGTTGCTTTTAAATATGTTGCTAAATAACCTTCATTCACGATAGGAGCATAAATATATTCTTCTTTTTTTGATTTTTTTAATTCTATTTGTTTCTTTAATAAATAAAAAAATGTACTATAGTTTAAGTCTTCTGTTGGAACTAACATAAAATAAGTATCGGTTATATCTGAATAATAAATTTGCCATAAATAATTGTTTTTAAATTTAACTAAAAAAGGAGATTTTTTTTGTAATGCTTTTTGTTCTTTTTCTAATTCTTCTATTTTATTTATTTCTACTTCTTTTAGCATTTTTAAAAACGTAGTATGTTTTAAAATGTTTTCTTCTGATTTTGAATCTAAATATGTAGAAATACTATCTGCTTTTTCATATTTTTCTTTTATTGTATTTAATCGATTATATGGTGTTAATAAAATCTCTATTTTAGAAATAGGAATATATTTATATACTTGATAATTCTTTTTTTCCGCAATTTTTAATGGTCTATACTCCAATTTCCTTTTTTCTTTTAAAAACCTTGGTATTTTTGCTAAGTCTAAACCAATATATTCTAATTTTTTTGATATTTCATTTTCATTTGTATTTTTAGACATGTTTTCCTCCTATATTTTAGTTTCTTGGTTAGTATATCATAAAAAAGTAATTCCTTCAATTTGAAAGAATCACTTTTTATAATTTTCTTAGTTATTTTTCAATAATTCTATAATATTATCTTCACATTTTTTAATTCTATCCTGATGCATGGCTAGAATTGCATCTTGTGATTTATTATTCTCTACATTAACTTTTTCCATTAGTAACAATTGTCTCATTCCTTTTATTTGATTATGTTGGATATTGGTAACAATTTTTTCGATTGACTTTGTTGTCTCTATAATAAAATCAGTTGTTTCTTTAATTGATTTAGTATTTTCAGTAATTCGTTGCTTCATTTCTTGTTGCTCTTTTTTCATTTCTTGTTGCTCTTTTTTCATTTCTTGTTGCTCTTTTCTCATTTCTTGTTGTTCTTTTCTCATTTCTTGTTGTTCTTTTCTTATTTCTCGTTGTTCTTCCTTTATCTCTTTTTGCTCTTGTTTTATTTGTATAATATCCAACTTCATTTCCTGTTGCTCTTTTCTTATCAATGTGTGTTCTCGCTTATTTTCCTCCTTTATCTCTCTTATTTCTTCCTTCACTACACACATTTCTTCTCCAAAATTTTTTAGTTCTCCTAAAATCTGTGATAGTATT
>CATLGL010000096.1 GCA_949935895.1 uncultured Clostridia bacterium | reverse complement strand
GATATATGTATAATTTAAGATGGATAATATATAAAGTTACATTTATACAAGGAGATATTTGTGATATTCAATCGGTAAAGGAGTTGTTTGAAAAATATAATATTAATGGAGTGCTTCATTTTGCAGCAGAGTCTCATGTAGATAATAGCATTAAAAATCCATTTATATTTACACAAACTAATGTAATAGGGACACATACATTATTAGAAGTAGCAAAGCAAGTATGGGGAGAAGGTAGTAACAATAAATTTGTACATATTTCAACAGATGAAGTATATGGAGCTTTAGGTGAGGAGGGGTATTTTACAGAAAACACACCAATTAATCCTAATAGCCCATATTCTGCATCAAAAGCAAGTTCAGATTTGATTGCAAGAGCATATTTTGAAACCTTTAAAATGAATGTAAGTATTACCAACTGCTCTAATAATTATGGGCCATATCAACACCATGAAAAACTAATTCCACATATGATAAAGCTTGCTATGAATAATGAAAAGTTACCAGTATATGGTAATGGAAAGAATATACGTGATTGGTTATATGTAGAAGATCATTGTGAAGCAATTGATTTGGTATTTCATAAAGGGAGAGCAGGACAAAGATATAATATAGGACGGACACAATGAGAAAAGAAATATTGAAATTGTAAAATTGATTTTGAAGCATTTAAATAAAACAGAAGATTTAATTGAATATGTGGAGGATAGAAAAGGACACGATTATCGATATGCAATTGACCCAACAAAAATAAAAAATGAATTAGGTTGGGAGCCAAAAACAAAATTTGAAGATGGAATTATTAAAACAATTGATTGGTATTTGAAAAATTTAGAGTGGCTACAGTAAAGGAAATAGTAAAATTGAAAACTAGACAAACCAATAATGTTTTTCAGATAGTAAAACAAAATAATTAAAAATAAGCTAAATTTTTTTGGTTCAGTACATTGAGTTTAGCTTATTTTTAATTATAAAGCCTTGTAGCATTATCTTCTAAAACATCAATTTGAACCTCATGGAAAATTTTTATAAAGTTCAAGAAAGTATTGGTCATAGAACTCGTAAATTTCTATATTAGCTTTTGATACAAGCTAATATAGGGTTAAGTTTTTAGCCATATTCATGCTCTAGTTTGGTAAAAATATTTTTTAAAGAAAAATATTGCAAATAGATAGGATTATAGATATAATAGACTAAACGTTAAACGAATGAAGAAACAAAGGGAAGAAATAGGGTTGAAGAAATTGTTTTTATAAAGAAGACGTTTGATACTACCACTAAAAATAGGAGATGTAAAAAAGAAAATGGTTGAAAATGTCTAGTGGAAAAATTAGTACGAAGCATATATTAAAAGATATGCCAATAAAAATAGAAGAACCTAAAAATATCTCAAGGGTTATTTTTCTAAAAAGGAGAGAAAAGGATGAGAAAATATTTTGGAACAGATGGAATTAGAAGAATTGCTAATACAGAGCTTACACCAGATTTGGTGTATAGAGTAGCAAAAGCTGGAGCCTATGTTTTATCAAAACATACAGATCATACACCAACAATTTTAATCGGAAGAGATACCCGCATTTCAGGTGGCCTTATTGAAAGTGCTATGACAGCAGGTTTTTTAAGTTATGGTGCAAATGTTAAAACATTAGGTGTACTTCCAACACCAGCAGTAGCATACTTAACAAGAAAATTGAATGCGGATGCAAGTGTTGTTATTTCAGCATCACATAATACTTATGAATTTAATGGCGTAAAGTATTTTAGCAATAAAGGAATGAAAATAGATGACTCTATTGAAGAAGAAATAGAAACAATTATAGATTCTGAACAGATTACACAAATGAATGCACCACATGATAAAATTGGTATTTCTGAAGTAAGAGAGGATTTAATTAACGAATATGTACAATTTTTTCTAGATACATTTCAATCAACCATTGAAGGATATGATAAAAAAGATTTTATAGTCGGAATTGATACAGCAAATGGTGCAACATATCAAGTAGTAGAAAAAATATTTTCTAAGTTAGGAATTCAATATATTATAATCAACAATCATCCAAATGGTGTAAATATAAATGAGAATTGCGGCTCTACACATTTAGAACAAATTAAAAAATTTGTAGTAAAACACAAATTGAATTTAGGAATTGCCTATGATGGTGATGGAGACCGTTGTTTACTAATTGATGAGCAAGGCAATGAAATAGATGGAGACAAAATATTAGCGATTTGTTCTAATAACATGAAACAAAAAGGCAGTTTGAAGAATAATACAGTTGTAACAACAGTTATGAGCAATTTAGGATTAAAAAAGTATTGTCAAGAAAATGAATTAACTTGTAAGCAAACAAAAGTGGGAGACCGTTATGTATTAGAAGAAATGTTAGAAAATGATTACAATTTAGGTGGAGAACAATCTCGGACATGTCATTTTCTTAGATTATAATCCAACAGGAGATGGAATTTTAACTTCTTTAATGATACTTCAAATTTTATTAGAAAAAAAATGTGCAGCATCTGAACTTTGTAGTATAATCAAAATATATCCTCAAATACTAATTAATGCAAAAGTGGCATCAGACAAAAAATATGATTATGAAAAAAATGAAGCAATCAAACAAAAAATAGAACAATTACAAAATGAGTTTGAGGATAAGGGTAGGGTTTTAATAAGACCTTCAGGAACAGAACCACTTATTAGGGTTATGATTGAGGGGGAAAATGAAGAATATATTAAAACAAAAGCAGAAGAATTAGCAAAGCTAATACAAGAAAAACTAAAGTAAAAAATTAAAAGGAGGAGCAAAAGATGTTTTTTATTAATGTTGCAAACCCATGGGTATTATTATTATCATTATTTCTTGTGATTTGTGTAATTTATATAGGAAAAGAGGCTAAAAATGCTTATGTACCTATGACAGGCTTAGTAGTATTTCTAATATTGTTAATTATGCATGGAATTCAATTTTTAATTTTACCAGCACAATATGAATATATGTTACCAGATATTTCGAAATGTTTATTAGTAGATTTTCTAATGATATTTCTTTCCTACATGTCGTATTTGTGGATTGATGATATTGAAGCAAAAGCCAAAAAGAAAAAAAGCATTGATAATAGTTTAGAATGGTTTTGGAAAAACGTATAGTTTTAAAGGAGTGAAAACTGTGGAAAAATTTTATATTACAACACCAATATATTATCCAAGTGGAAAATTTCACATAGGAACAGCATATACCACTGTAGTGGCAGATACAATTAAAAAATACAAACGTTTAAGAGGGTATGATACATACCTTCTTACTGGCAGTGATGAGCATGGTCAAAAAATTGAAACAGTTGCAAAAAAAAGTAACATGACACCACAAGATTATGTTGATTATATGGCGGAAATGGCACAAAAATTGTGGAAAAACATGGAAATAGAGTATGATGATTTTATTCGAACAACACAAACTAGACACCAGAAGGTTGTACAACAAATATTTGAAAAATTTATAAATAATCGGAGATATTTATAAAGGCAGTTATGAAGGAATGTACTGTGTGCCATGCGAAACATATTTTACAAAAACACAGTTAATAGATGGGAAATGTCCAGACTGTGGTAGAGATGTTGTTTTAATGAAGGAAGAGGCATATTTTTTCAATATGAAAAAATATGCAAATCGATTGTTAGAGTTGTATGAAAATAGTGATTTTATCACACCAGAGTTTCGAAAAAATGAGATGATAAATAATTTCATTAAACCAGGCTTAGAAGATTTGTGTGTAAGCCGTACCAATTTTGATTGGGGAATTCAAGTGGTAAGTGACCCTAGCCATGTAGTATATGTATGGTTAGATGCATTAACAAATTACATTACAGCTCTTGGATATTTATCACAAGACGATTCCAAATTTAAAAAATACTGGCCAGCAGATTTACAAATTGTAGGAAAAGATATTGCAAGATTTCACTTAATTTATTGGCCAATTTTCTTAATGGCGCTGGACTTGCCACTTCCTAAAAAAATATTAGTTCATAACTGGATTATGATGAAGGATGGAAAAATGAGTAAATCAAAAGGAAATGTAGTCTATCCTGAATTGCTAATAGAGCGATATGGCTTAGATGCATTACGTTACTTTTTACTTCGCGAAATACCAGTTGTACAAGATGGTGTATTTTCTCCTGAAGGTTTTATTGAACGTTTTAATTTTGATTTATGTAATGATTTAGGCAATCTATTAAATAGAACGATATCTATGGTAAATAAATATTGTGAAGGTATAGTGCCAACTTATAAAGGACAAG
>CATLGL010000095.1 GCA_949935895.1 uncultured Clostridia bacterium | reverse complement strand
ATATGCGGTCATAGTAAAACTACCGCAAAGATAAAATTTCAAGTCCGTTCGCTCGAAAAATCCCTGTAACTAACTATATTTCAATAATTTCAAAGAACTTTTTCAGATTTTAATGGGACAGTAGTGAGAAGAGATAATTCTCGTTCTAAAAGAGCAAAGGATTTGATTCACAGCCAGAATAGTATAGGTGTAAAGGAACTTATAGAAATACAAGGTGATACTAAAATTATTTTTCCTATAATAAGAGGTATTGATTTTACTTCCCTTTTTAAATTGGATAGTAATAGATATCCGTCAATAGGCTACTTAATAGAAGAATTAAAACAGTGGGATGGGTATGCAGAAAAATCTTCTAGAGGTGCTGCAATTTTTGCATTGCTTTTTGAACGTTATAAAAAATATTATCGATACTCTAAAAATCCAGATGTTATAAAGATTGCAGAAGAGAAAGAACTTGTTGATTGTTTAAGGTGGGTTTCTAAGAAACTCCCTAAAAAATATTCTCTAGGTGATATTCAATTTCTTAAAAGAGGAAAAAAGAAACTTCCAATAGCAGGTATACCTGATTCTCTAAATACTGTACGTCCCTATTATTATAAAGGTGAATTGATTGTTGAAGAATGTAGTGCTTTTCGCATGATTGTAAATCTGCATGATAGGATTTCTCTTACTTGTCATCCTTTAGGCGCTTCTAGTAATGAAGATGATGTAAACTATACGAGTCAGATGGATATGTATCAGAAAAATTCATATCGTAAATTAAAAACAATGGATAATTATAAACAATATATAAAAGGTTATTCAATATGAAAAAATTAAACATGCCTGTGTTCTTAATGAACATACCAACGTCTTATTCTACTGACATTTGTAATAATGTTTGGATGGAAGAGTATAATAAAAAAGATATTATTGTGAATAAAGAAAAGGCTATTCGAGAAATCTGGGAACTTTATTCATTCTTATCAAGTCAGTCTTTTGTCTATTTATTGCCTACTCCAGCAAACTGTTCTTTTCAGGACTTAGTATTTGTTGCAAATAATGGAATAGTTCTAGAACATCTCGAGGAACCTATTTTTATAGGAGCAAATTTTAAAGCTAAGAATCGAATAGGTGAAGAAATAATTGGAATGAATTTTTTTAAAAATATGGGCTTTCATGTAGAACAATGTCCATATTTTTTTGAAGGAGAAGCAGAATTAAAGCATCTTTATGATAATGTATATATAGGTGGTTATGGAATTCGTTCTCAAAAAGAGAGTTACTTTTGGATGGAGGAAAAGTTTAATATGAAAATTATTCCTTTAGAATTGACAGATCCTTACAATTATCATTTAGACTGTACAATATTTCCATTAACTAAGGATAAGGTGATAATGGCAGTTGATGCTTTTACAAAAGAAGAGATTAAAAAAGTCGAGAAGGTTTCAGATATAATTCCAATAACAGTTGAACAAGCACATACTGGACTTGCAAATTCCGTTAGAGTTAATAACTATCTTTTGAATGCTTCAGATATAGATTTTCTCTCTAAAAGATCAGAAGACTATCGATTAGAATCATCAAAAAACTTTAGATTAGAACAAATTGCAGGACAAAATGGCATGGAAGTTGTTTATTTTAATATGGAAGAATATATGAAAGGTGGTGGCTTATTGTCCTGCTGTGTGTTACATGTTAATCGTCATTCTTATAATACTGATATTTTATAGTAATTTTATGGCACAAACTATTAAAACTTGGTTACGTGAACAAAGTAAAAATTTCAAGAGTAAAACTATTGAAGAACTTTCATCTGTTTATTGTTTTAGAGATCCCTTAAGACCCATTAAGAATAATCCGGAGATAATATTTGCTCCTGCCGATGGTATAATTATTGATTGTACAAATATACAAACGATAAATGAATCTATATATGGTAAATATGGAAATGTTTGCGTTAAGGATCTTTCATATAATATGATACCTGAAGGTAGTTATTCTATTATCACTATTTTTCTCACTTTTTATGATGTACATGTAGTCAGAATGCCAGTAAGTGGAATTGTTTCTAAATTAGAACTACCTCCAATATTTGTAGAGAATCGTCCTATGTTGGAACTAGAAAATATTCTAATTGATGGAAAATATACAAATATTCGGAAAGAACTTCTTTCTTCATTCGCTTATAATCAGCGTTTTTTGTATAGTATAAAAAATAGTTTCCTTAAAGAGAAGATGTATCTTATTCTTACAGCTGATTATGATATTGATAGTATACTAGATTTTCATGGAAAAAATAATTCTTCATTAAAACAGAATCAGCGTTTAGCTACAATTAGATATGGCAGTATGGTTACTTGTATTGTTCCTTCATCTTGGAATTTGCAATTAGTATGTAAAGAGAACACACACATAGAAGCAGGAATGGATACTTTATTTTATTATGGAAAATGATATAATTAAATCTAAGAAAAAAGTATTATTATATACTCTTCCAATATTGATATCTTCAATATTGGAAGAGGCCATTATCTTATCAGATAGTATATTGCTATCATTTAAAAATCCTATATATCTTTCAACTGTTGGTATTATTGATTCTATTTATTTACTTTTACTGGTTTTAGGTGAATCTCTTAATAATGCATTTCAGAATTATTATGCAAGAAATATAAACAATATAAGTATTATAGGTTCTATATTTAAACCTTCTATATTGATATTTTTTTTCATATCTTTATTATTCTCATTATTAATAATTGTATCCGTCAAATTTTTACCACCTCAATTAATAGGTGTAGAGCATTATGATATATTATATACATGTCGTTGGTATTTGGTCTTTTTAGTTATAGTAACTTATATTTCTCTTTCTTTTAATAGTATTTTAATAGGATTGGGTAAAATAAAAGGACTTGGATATATATCAGTAGTCTCTATTATATCGAATATATTGTTAGGCATCTTCCTTTTATATGTGTGGGACCTAAAAATTAATCCATGTGTAGTTGTTTTAATTTCTTCAATAGTTTCTGAATGTATAGCAATCATTTTAATGATACTTTTGATTTTTAAATCGCAATTATATAAGGAAATATTTAAAGTAAAAACGAAACATTCAAAACGTATTCTTAAAATAATAACAGAGTCATCTATTTATTTATGTGGTTCAGACTTAGTTTTCAATTGTGGGTCTATTTTATTATATATTTTTTGTCTATATAATTTCCCTAATAATATGACAGCGGTATTTACTTTATTAATGGCATATTGGGGAGTTATTCAGGTGCCAGCTGAAAGTTTCTCAGAAACAGCTTTGAATTTATTTTCATATATACATGTAAATAAGTATAAAAACAATTACTATAAAGTAAAATCCAATATACTTACATTAGCAAGTTTGTTAATATTACTTTTCGGTATATTTTTACTTATTTTTGATTATATTGCTTATGATCACAGTATAGTTGAATTAATTGCAATACTGGTTATTATGTTCCTTTCCCTTTTAAATTTGAGGATAGAAATTATTTCTGTGGGGTTATTTGTTAGGCTAAAGACTGATAGTTATTTATTTTCAAAATTAATTTATGGAGTGTCTGTAGTTATCTTAATATCATTTTTTTATTTATTTACAAATATTCATTATATACATATATTTGTATCATTTTTAATTTCAATGTTGATAAGTTTGACTTATTTAAGAGTTAAAGAAAGAAATGTTTGGAAAAATGAGTAACTATTTTAAAGTATAATAGCTATGCATCTTTTTTATAAATGGTAATATAGCTTTTTCAAATTTATATTTTTATACAACATCTATTATCAACATCGTCAAAGTCGTTTTTCTGTCCTACTTCCCACTCACGTTTCTCACTATGGCTGCCACCACCTGCATCACGCAGTTTGCCCTTGCCTGAGAAACGTGAAGTAGGCTTTGTTTGTTGCAGGTATTTTTGCCGTTCAATTTGCTTCATTGGCTGTTTCTTTAACCGTTGAAGATTAAAGTTCTCTTCAGTAAGATTTATAATGATGTGTTGCTTGAAATTGATGGCATAAGTTGCATCTTCCTCCTGACGGATGGTAAAGCCTTCTTCATGCAGTCGGCTTCTGACAGAGGAAACAGTTTCATCATTGAATATCTCACGCAGACGGTTTACAGCATCAGTGTAGTAGTTTGTTCTTTCCGGAGATATATCTACTAAATCTTTCCGGGATACTTTGAAGATTTTGCAGAGCAAATCCCGTTCAGCCTCAGTTGCCGGACTGAACATTTCAACCATGGCTATACGGTTGTTACGGTCAATTGCTTCTGCCATAAATGGTTTTAACGGACGACTTTGGCCATCA
>CATLGL010000094.1 GCA_949935895.1 uncultured Clostridia bacterium | reverse complement strand
GACAAACCAAATCAAGAACAGCCACCAAAATCAAACACTACAACACATTATGTAGTAAAAAAAGGAGATAATTTATGGAGAATCGCAAGAAGATATGGAGTTACTATAGATAGTATTGTCCAATTAAACAATATACCAAATCCAAATCTAATTTATCCTCGGGCAAGTATTACTAATTAGAAGAGATGTACGCCCAAACGATTCACATGCAACAGGAAGTACATATTATATGGTAGGAAGAGGGGATAATCTAACCTATATTGCAAACCGTTACCACACAACAGTAGCAAATCTTGTAAGAATAAATCAAATCCGAAATCCAAATCTAATCTATCCTCGGACAGATACTACGAATTCAAAACTAACAATGTTACAAAGAAAAACATGTATAATATGCTTAAAGGTAATCCAGCAGAAGGCTTCTGCTGGATTTTTCCTACTGACCGCACAGTACAATAGTAAAATGAAGGTATCTAGTGTATGATAAAAATAGATTAAAAAAAGGAGATTGATTTATGAACAAGAAACGAGTGTTGTATGAAGCAAAAGAGTATCGAGACATAAGAGAATTAGTATGGGATACAGTAAGAAGATATCCAGACAATGTAGCTTTTATAATAAAAGAACAACAAGATACACTAACATATCGAAACATCACATATCAAATGTTACAACAAGATATTAAAAAATTAGGAACAGCGTTAATTGAATTAGGATTAGAAGGAAAAAGAATAGCAATTATTGCGAATAATCGCTATGAATGGTGTTTATCTTATCTTGCTACTCTGTGTGGAGTAGGAATTGTTGTACCACTAGATAAATCTTTACCACTTGGAGAAGTTGAAGGCTTATTACAAAGAAGTTATGCAGATGCTGTTGTGTTTGAAGAAAAATATAGTGAAACTATGCAAAGTATTAAACAAAATGCAAAAAATAACATAGAACATTATATTTGTATGGACTCAAATAACAAAAAAGGATTTCTATCTTTGGAGGATTTATTAAAAAAGGGTGAAGAATTACTTTTAAAACGGAGATATTCGTTTTGAACAAGCACATATTAATCCAGAAGAAATGAACATTATTTTATTTACATCAGGAACTACCTCTGCTTCAAAAGCAGTTATGTTATCTTCTAAAAATATTGTTTCAAATGTTCAAGCTCTAAACTCTATTATTAAAATTTACCCAACAGACCGAAATTTGGCATTTTTACCATTACATCATACCTTTGGTTCAACAGGATTATTATTCTTTATTAGCAATGGAGTAACAAACGTTTTTTGCGATGGATTAAAATATATACAAAAAAATTTACAAGAATACCATGTAACAGTTTTTGTAACAGTACCACTATTACTAGAGGCAATGAATAAAAAGATTTTAAAAGAGATTGAAAAACAGGGAAAAACAAAACTAATTAAGATAGTAACTAAGGTAAGTCAATTTTTATTAAAATTTAATATTGATATTAGAAGAAAAGTATTTAAAAGTATTATAGACAACTTAGGAGGATTAAGAATGGCAGTAACAGGAGCGGCTGCTATTGATAAGACGGTAGTGGAGAATTTCACAAATTTTGGAATAAAAACAGTACAAGGATATGGATTAACAGAGACATCTCCTGTTATTACAGCAGAAAATGACGAAAATATTCGTTATGGTTCAGTTGGTTTTCCATTAAAAGATGTAGAAATTAAAATTTTTGAGCCAAATGAACAAGGAATTGGAGAAGTAATCGCAAAAGGGCCAAATGTAATGCTTGGCTATTTTGAAAATGAAGCAGCAACTAAAGAAGTACTAATTGATGGTTGGTTTCATACAGGAGATTTAGGCTATATTGATTCCGATGGATTCTTATTTATTACAGGACGTAAAAAGAATGTTATTGTTATGAAAAATGGAAAGAATATTTATCCAGAGGAACTAGAAGTACTAATTGCAAATCTTCCATATGTGGCAGAAAATATGGTTTTCGGTATTCCAACAAAAGACGATGATTTAGATTTAGCAGCTAAAATTGTATATAATAAAGAATATGTAGAAGATACCTTTGGAAAATTGTCTAATGAAGAACTAAAAGAAAAAATTTGGCAAGATATTAAACAAATTAACAAAACAATGCCACCATATAAATATATACGTAATATCATTGTAACCGATGAGCCAATGATAAAAACAACAACACAAAAAATAAAACGATTTGAAGAAATTAAGAAGATATTACAAGAAAAATAAAAAAATAATAAATAGACTAGTCTTATGATAATAACGACTAGTCTATTTATTGCACTTAAAAATGATATTCAATCTTAAATTCCATATGATTTAAATAATTTAAAATACCTGCATCCTTTACAAAATTAAATTTCATTTTATAACTGCATAATTGTTGCGATTTTTCTTGAAACTGCTTATTTATTTCATTTTTTCCGTATTTACCATCACCAATAATAGGAAAACCAATATGAGCAAGGTGTGCACGAATTTGATGAGTTCTACCAGTGTGCAGGGTAATATCTAATAGACAAGTATCATTATCAAATTCTTCTATTATCTTATAACTTGTTATAATTTTACGGTATCCTTTTTTGGGGCTATCTAAAATATATACCATAGATTTTTTTGCATCCTTAAAAAGGTAAGAAGTAAGAGTTTGCTGCTTTTTATTAGGAATACCAAGTACATGGCAGATATAATGTTTAGAAATTTCAGAAGTTTTAAATTTATCTAACAAAATAGATAAAGCTTCTTGTGATTTGGCAAACAATACAATACCAGAAGTATTTCTATCAAGTCGGTGGCAGGGGTATACTGAAAAGGAAGTTGTATTAGAAAGAAGAGAAGTTAAGCTATTTTCTCCAGTTACTTCAAGACCAGAAGGTTTATCAATAACTAAAATAAAATCATCTTCATAAACAATTTTCCAATTTTGTTTTGGATATAAGAAACAATCAGCAATATAAACATCAATAACATCACCAACATGTAATATAACATCTTGTCCAATACGTTTTCCATTAAGTTTAATATCCTTTTTTCGCAAAGCCTTATAAATTGTATTAACAGATAATGAAGGAAAGACAGATAGCAGTATAGTATTCAATTTTTTATTATCAAATTTTTCATCTATAATTAAAGTTTTCATAAGAATATTATACAAAAGATGAACCAAAAATACAACCAAAAATACAAAAGTATAATAAGAGGGATAAGAAAATTTGGATAAAAATTTGAAAAAGAGGAAAAATATTGACAATAAACAATAAGTCATATAAAATAGTGGAAGAAAACACATATAAACATAAGATAAGAAGGGGTGTACTTATGAAAAAGAATCAAGGAATTACATTGATAGCACTAGTAATAACCATAATAGTACTTTTAATATTAGCAGGTATAAGTATAAATTTGATATTGGGAAAAAATGGAATATTAACAAAAGCTGAAGAAGCCAAAAGAAATACAGAATTAGCAGTAATAGAAGAACAGACAAGATTGAATGAATTATATAAACAAATGGGAAATAGTGAGAATGATATAGAAGAAGCAACAGAAGATATATATGTTTCATTAAATGGAAATGTTTTAAGTTTTTATAATAATGAAGAAACAGCAAGGGCAAATGCAGATAGTGAAGAACATTATTATGGAAATATAAAAGGACAAGTAATGAACCAATCTCCATGGAATAATGAAAATATAGAAAAAGTAGTAATAGTTAATAAAATAGCACCAACAAATATGAAGTACTATTTTAATAACTTAGTTTCTTTAAAACAAATAGAAAATTTAGAAAAAATAGAAACAAATAATGTAACAAGTATGGAAGGACTATTTCGAGGTTGTGAAAATTTACTAAGTGTAGACGTAAGTAAATTTAATACATCAAAAGTAACAACTATGGAAAGAATGTTTGAAGGATGTACTAAATTAGAAAGTATAAATGTAAGTAATTTTAGTACATCAAATGTAACAAAAATGAATGTTATGTTTAGTCAATGTAATAATTTAAAAAGTATAGATTTAAGTAATTTTGATACATCAAAAGTAACAACTATGGAAAGAATGTTCTTTGGTTGCAATAATTTACAAAGTATAGATGTAAGTAATTTTAATACATCAAATGTAAATAATATGTGTTCTATGTTTAATAGTTGCAAAAAATTAGAAAATATAGATATAAGTAATTTTGATACATCTAATGTAAAAGACCTTTCTTCTATATTTATGTATAATGAAAAAGTGGTAAGTATAGATATAAGTAACTTTAATACAGCAAATGTTACAACAATGGAAAGTATGTTTAATAGTTGTACAAAATTAACTAATATAAATATTGATATTAATAAATTTGAT
>CATLGL010000093.1 GCA_949935895.1 uncultured Clostridia bacterium | reverse complement strand
CTTACACTCCTCATAAATTATTTTAAACATTTCTATTACATCACTTTCATCAATCTTAAATCTATTTGAAATACTAACAATTTTTTCTATATATTTTTCTATCTCCTTTTGTGCTTGTTCTTTTGCTAGTTCTGTGTTTTTAGGTGCTACAAAGGTTCCTTTTCCCTGTATAGATTTTAAATATCCTTCTTTTTCTAATTCATCATAGGCTTTTTTTATAGTCATAGCACTTATTTTTATATCCCCAGCTAATACTCTGATAGATGGTAATAGCTCATCCTCTTTCAGTTCCCCATCTAGTATTTGATTTATAATAGATTTTTTTATTTGTTCATATATTGGAACAGAACTGCTATTACTGATAAGCATCTTCATAATATCTCCTCCTTGTTATACAGTATATAACACTGTGTAACACTTGTCAACATTTTTATTAAAGTTTCTATTTATGTGTATAAAAAACCGAGCCTAAGATTTTCTAGCAAATGAAAATTTCAAGAAAATCTAAGACTCGCCATAATTATCTTCTACAGAAATTTATCATACTATGATAAATTTCTTATTTGTATTGTCATATCTGTGCCTAATTTCACATTCTTCGTTGTTTGGTTTTCTACAATTGCTACATATTTTTATTGTCTATTTATGTAAAATGTGTTATACTGTTATTATTAAAATGAAAGGAGATTAGCTATGTCCAAAAAACCCAGACATAACCCTCGGGAAATATACTATCGGGTTCAAAAAAAGTCTACTGTAGCAAAAGACATTTCAACTTCTTGGGAAAGACAGCTTCTTGAAAAATTGAAGAAGCAAAAATAACTTATCTCTGTACTTACCCCAATACCTTTATGGTTGCGGGGTATATTCTTTTAGTTCTACACCTCTTTTGCTTATTTCTCGAAGTATTGTTTTATACATTCTTTAGTGTGTTTATATATAGAACAACCACCAATATGTATCTAATTTTAATGTGTCTATTGTATTTACCATTAAATCTATTTGTTTATCTTTCTTTTTAAGTTTTTCTTGTTGTTTTTTATCTAAGTTCATAATTTTTACTTTACTCATTTTTTTCTTCCTTTCTCCATATTTGCATTTTTATGTAAAGTGTAGTATAATATACTTAAGTTTCTTAAAAAAATGTCAAATGGAGGATTTATCATGAAGAGAAGAAACAAAAGTAGTAAGTTGACTGTTGTTGGTTTTATTGCAGTTGTCGCAATCATTGCTGGAATAGTTTTGTCATCTCAGACTGCTAGACGGTGGTTTAAAGACATTGCCTCCGATTACACTGGTGGGCTAAACCGTACAGTTACTGTTTACGACTACAACGGCAACAAAATCGAGTCGTATTCTGGCAAATTTGATGTCGAATACAAATCTGACGGCACCGTTAAGTTTGACATTGATGGTAAACGCACCACTATCACTGGTGGTATTATCATTAATCAGGAGGAGTAATTCTCCTCCCCCGCTTCGGCGGGTATATTTAATACACTTTACTTTTCGTTGTATAATAAATACAAATATAGATTTATATATTTAATCTTATTTGAACTAGTTTTTGATTGCTGTCTTAGCTAGTTCTTTAATTTTGCGTAAAACAATATCTTTATTGCCACACATATTTCCTTCTGCTAACACTATAATTTGCTTGAATGATTTGTCTTTATTGCTTATAATATCTCTTTGCTCTCTCGTAGTTTGTCTATCAATAATTATTGGAAGCCTTAATAGAAAGAATGTCAGAATATTATTCTGCTAACCCTTCTCGAGAAGTAAAAAAGGATTAAATGAAAATGCACTAGATTGTAAACATAACAGTGGTACTCCCCCTCTTCGGATATAGTGTAGATTACAAAACGAAAAAGAAGTTTTAATGCAAGAAATCCATATGATAAAATCTGTTTCAAAAAAAGCAACCATATCTCTTGAAGATATGAATCAAATCATTAAAGAAGATTTATTAAGTCTTGACAGTAAAAATCTTGAAACTGTAAAATCTATTATTCAAAAATATGTCACAAAATAATAATATCTTTCAGCAATATCAATATAAAAATAGCCCTTCGCGACAGCAATATCGCAAAGGGAATAAATGTGGTGGAGGCGAGGAGAGTCGAACTCCTGTCCAACAATCCTTTCATATTAATTTCTCCGAGTGCAGTTTGTTATTTGTTTTTCCCTGTTTTGTTTCATTAACAAACAAACAAAACAAACAAGTAGCTTCTAACTACCCACTATTTCTGAAGCAAGAAATAGTTTTGTTTCCTACTAATTTGACACATATTATAAACCGTAGGCCTTTTATAATATGTGTAACTGCACTTAGGCAGCTAATGCTAATTCGTTATTTCTAGCGTTTATATTTAACTTCTCGTTTTTTTAAGTGGTACATACGAGAATCCACTACTCGCTACTAATACTGCTAGATTACTGTCGAAACCAATTACGCCCCCATATTTTATCCATTTTTTATTATACAATACTTCTGTCTTTTTTACAATACATTTTTCTTGACTTTCTTACTTTCTTATTCTATAATACTTTTTAGTACAATTTAAGGGATTTTATGGTTGTTTGGGCTATGTTTATGTTTGATTGGAGGACTTTAAAATATGAACAATAGCTTTTTAAAACCATTTTTTATTTATGGTATCTTTATTTTACTATTATGTTTTGTATTAACACCTATTTATTCTTATTATCCAGAACTTTTTACTAATTCTGATGATTTTACTTCTTTTGATTCTACCCTAGAATTTATATGGCCTATTCCAGATTATATCAAAATAACTTCTCCCTATGGAAAAAGGACCTCCCCTACTATGCGGTGCTTCTTCTTTTCACAAAGGATTAGACATTGGTGCTCCAGAAGGAACAAAATTATATGCTAGTTGTGATGGTAAAATTACATTTGCTGATTTCTTAGGTGGTGGTGGATATACTATTACTTTATCAAAAGATAACATGAAAATTACTTATTGCCATGTATCTCCCAAGTTTCTCGTTTCTGTTCGGTGATTTTGTAAAAAAAGGGCAACATATTGCTAATGTTGGACCAAAAAATGTATATGGCATTCCTAATAATCCATATAAAGACAAGGATGGAAATCCTACTAATGGTGCAACTACTGGTTGTCATTTGCATTTCGGAGTTCGAATTGATAATCAATATATAAATCCTTTGTCGCTTTTTCCTGATATCGAGGATTAAAAAAAGAGGTTTCCCTCTTCTTTTTTACATATCATCTTCATCATCAATTTCTATATTATCTTGCTCCTCTTTACTATCTTCTTCGTGTTCACAGCCTCCACAACTGCCACAATGTCCGCCCGACATTCTGTTTCTTCTTGGTTCCAATCTAATTCGATTGTGTTATGACATTCTGGGCATTGTACTTCATGAACATCAGTACCAATATCTGATACAAATTCATGATTACAATATGGACATATAATTTCAAAGTTGAAATCTTCTTCATTTACAAATATTTCTTTTTCCATATTACTTAATGCTGTTTCAAGTTCTAATTGCTTTTTTTCTAATACTCTTTGATTTTCTACTACTTGATTTACTCTTCTTTCACTAATATCAATTACTTTATTTAATTCATTAATATATAACATAGAAATATCTGCAATTTGTTGTTTAATAAAATTAAGTTCCTCTTCATCTGTAATTCTTTCTTCTATCTTTGCAATAATTGCATTAAAATCTTCTTGTAATTTTGACATAATCTTTTTCTTCCTCTCTCTTTTTTGCTTAAACTCTTTCCATATATTCACCTGTTCTTGTATCAATTTTAATGACATCACCAATATTAATGAATAATGGAACACTAATTTCATATCCATTTTCTAAAGTAGCTGGTTTTCCTGATGTTGTTGTGGTATTTCCACTAAATCCTGGTTCTGTATAGGTTACTTCTAATTCTACAAACATTGGTGGTTCTACAGCAAATACATTTCCTTTAAATGATAAAATCTTTACACTCATATTTTCTTTAATGAATTTTAGACTATCTCCTAGTTGTTCTTTGTTTAATGGAATTTGTTCATAAGATTCGTTATCCATAAAATAGTATAAATCTCCATCACTATATAAATATTGCATTTCTCTTTTTTCAATTTCTGCACCAGGATATTTTTCTGATGGATTGAATGTCTTTTCTAACACTGCTCCTGATATTACATTTTTTAATTTTGTTCTTACAAATGCTGCCCCTTTTCCTGGTTTTACATGTTGAAATTCAACCACCTTATATACATTTCCATCCATTTCAAATGTTGTACCATTTCTAAAATCTCCTGCCATATATCCTTCTGCCATCTCATGTCCTCCTTATTATTGCAGTATTGTTCTTATTTTATACTAT
>CATLGL010000092.1 GCA_949935895.1 uncultured Clostridia bacterium | reverse complement strand
ATCCACCAAACTTTGGCTATTTACCTGTATTTGATAATCTTTATCTTGACTATATAACCTTGTAATAAGATATTGGGTTTGAGAAGAAGGATTTCTTCCTATATATATTATTGGTTGCATAATATTATAATCAATTTGTAGCGGAAAAACTTGGTCAATATTTTTAGGAACTACTACCTTTACAATATCATTGTTTTTTATATTGGTAATGGGTTGTGCTTCTTTTGAAAGAAGTTCACATTGTTTAGCATCAATAGCTTGAATTGTTGCGTTAATAATTTCTTTTTTTAGTTCTACTTTATATTCTTTATAATGTTTGCTTGGGTCATCTTCATATTCTTTCCATTCTTGTGTCTGCTCAATCAAATTAACATCTTTGTCCTCTACCCTTACTACAATCTTAGTTATGATATCAATGATTCTTTGTCCCTCTTCATTTTCTGCATGATATAAATCTAAATTTCTATTTTCTATAAAATAGTACATTGCTTCTTGTGTTGCAACATATGCTTCAAATTCATTATTAGCACCTAGTTGACTTAGGCTTTTATTAGGATAACCATATTCTAATATTTTTTCATATAGTTCATTATGGTACAACTCTTCTTGTGTTAATGTTGTATCAATTGTATTCGTTTTATCCACTAAATATATCATATTATCCCCAGTTTTTAACATTTTATAATATCTTTTTTCTTGTCCTTCATAATAAAACGATAATTGTCCTTGTTGTACAATTTCTACTGTATGATTTACTCTCTCTGCCTTGCAATATCCTGTGAATTGTGTCAAAATTAGACACATTGCTGTTATTGTTATTATTATTTTTTTCATTATTTTTTCTCCTATCTTATATAATTTCTTGTGCTTGTACACATCTTCTTTTTTCTGGTTCATTAATTACTCCTGTAATTAGAGTTAATTTATTTTCCTTTGTACTACTTAAATAACTCCAATCTTTTTGATCAATAATTAAATTATTGATTACCTTATATTCTTTTTTCTGATTTCCATATTGGTATAATATAACATCTCCTTGTTGCAAATTTTGTAAATTGGTAAAATAATTTTCCTTATAGCCAAAACATCCTGCTATTAGACCAATATTGCCATCAATATATGGCGTATTAGAAAAATGTCCTATACTATTATTGATAATTTCTTCTTTGGTTCCCTCTTCAATCTTTCCTACTACATCAATTTTGGGAATAGTTAATTTCCACTCTTTTTCTTCCTCTTTTGCAATAATTTCTTTTTTTGTTATTACTTCTTCTACCTTCGTACTTCCTTTTAAATTGAATATCATAATAGTCAATATATTGGTTTGAACAAAAATGACAAGCACTACTAATAGAGTTACAAAGCTAATGTAACTTTTTGTGTTTTCCTTCATGATTATCGTTCACTCTCCTATGTTAAATTTTTTCTTTGTTTGGAATTTTAATTTAGATTTAATTGTTTTTGAAAAAATCGTTTTATTGTTCGAACTTAAAACTTTTTTCGGTGAATTAACAATAGTATTGTAACTGATTTATCTCAATTTGTAAAGCTTTTTTTATTGACAAAAGCCGTCAAAATTCGACTTTTGACGGCTTTCTTATTCATTTTTGGGTATTTCACCTATGGTTTTATTATATTTCTATTTTCCTCCCTAATTTTTACTTTTTTGCTTATTTTTTGCTACTATTCAAACTATACAATTGATATTTTACCTTCATATTGTACTATATCCTACAAGTTATGTCTAAACAGTCACCTTATTTTTACTTTTTCATTATATTTTCTGGATTTCCTCCTTTCTTTATGCTAGCATTGTATCTTACCTATATGTCTTATGTGTGAATACTCTTTGTCAAATTCGTAAAAAGAATTGCTAACACATTTTCTTTCTTAGCAATCCTAAAATTTTCACATTCAAATTTTTTTTATCTTTTTCTCCTTTTTATCTGACAACTTAAATTTCTGTTTAACATTATTTTTAATAATAACAAATAATGCTTCCATTGTTTTTGTCATTATTTTTTTGCTCTCCTCATCCATATTCTTATATGTAGAAACTAAAATTTTAGCATTTTTAATCCATTTTTCCTTAATTTGTGTTATGGTATCTGCATCAGTTGTTTGCAAAATTTCAAAAACTTTGTTAATAAATTCTCCTCTTTGCTCTTTTGATACTGTACTTAGCCAATCTTTAATTGCCTTATCAATAAACTGGCTACCATTATCTACCTCATCTAAATGAATAAACTCGTTTCCCTTCATCTGCCAAGTATACACATCATGTTGCATAACACCGATTTTGTGTACTTTGCACTACTGTATAATTCTCTTCATGGTATAATAAGCGCCCAATAATTGACGTTTGTGGAACATAAGTATGAATTTTAGAAAGCATTTTTTGATAACTAGGCTTTACAATCACTTCTTCATGAAAACCTGGTCCATCATTATTATATACATTGATAATACGTTCTTGAATTTTTTCTGTGCAAAAACTTGCAGCATAAACTGCAACATTTCCTCCTTTAGAATGTCCTCCTATTCTAAGTGGATTTTGATATTTTTTTGCAACTCCTTTTACATATTCAACAGCATCTATTTGTGATGGTACTTTGCCTTGGAAGCTCATATTAAAGTCCTCTTTCCAACCTATTAACGTATTGTCCGTTCCTCGAAACGATATATATATTGTTTCATCTGGCATAAGAATCGTGATTGCAGAAAATTGTTTTTCTTCTTTTAAATTTATCTTATTGATATAATCTGTAATTTTCATATCACAAAAACGATTACAACCCGCTAATGTAGGAAATAAATCAATGTCTTCTTTTTGTAAAATCCTTTCTTTTTTGATATCCAATTTTTCAAATCTTTTTGCTGCTTCTTTTATCGTTATGGCTTCTCCTTCTTTTAACACATTGTCAAAAGGAAGATATGAAAAACGAGCTAAAATCAAATTATCTATTTCGTTAAATTCTGATTGTTCTAGTGTTAAATCTCCTCTCCAAGTAAGGTAATCAAAAATATTTGCCATTACAAGTCACCTCTTTTATGATGTTATCTTATCATATTGCTGAATTTTAGTAAAGTTTTATTTCAATCAACTAAGCTATAACCATCTAACTTCTAAAAAATTATGCAATTCGATATTCAGTATAATTTTTACAAATAGCATAAAATGTGAACTAGCAAATAGTCCACACCTTACTTTTAACTATGTTTTCTTTATGATTATTACTAACTTAATATTAAATTAGTAATTCTATTAAAAGCGAAATTTATTTTATATTCAAGCTACATTAATTCCTAAATAGAATAGTTTGTTGGTATAAGTATTTGACCCTTTCTGATAATTTCTCTCTTCTTCCATTTCGCTCTCTTTCGACATACTTCACCTTGCTTTTGTGTTATTATTTGTCGGTACTAAAGATAAAACCATAATTAACTAAAGAAGGAGGTGTTTTCTTTGAAGGAGTTTGGAACAATTACTATTGATGTACTTAAAGATGAAGCTAATCAATATTTATTTGCATTTAATCAATCTAATGATAAACTATCCTGTATTGTTGATGTACTAGAAAATACCTTAAAGAAATACTAAAGACTAGGCTATATGCTCTAGTCTCTTTTTACTAGTTCTGCCAATTCCTTGGTATTTTTATCCTTTTTCTAATAGCGCCACCATATCAGCAAATGACATATCCATGAGAAAGAGTACAAGTAGAAGTGAAATATGTACCAAAAAAATGTATGAGTAAAGAATTACAAGAAAAGGGAAAAAAATACTATCAATATACAGGGATAGATGAATATACAAGAATAAGATATTTGTGGTTTAGTAATGAACATAGTACGTATGAATCAGCGAAACTCATAGATAAATTAGTAAAAGCATTGCCATTTGAGATAAAAGAAATACAGACAGATAATGGATTCGAGTTTACAAATAGATTAAGTTGGAACATAGGGACAAGAGCAAAGAAAACGTTATTTGAGAAGAAGTTAGAAGAAAAAGGAATAAAGCACAAATTGATAAAAGCACATACCTCAAGACATAATGGAAAAGTAGAAATAAGTCATAGAAAAGACCAAGAGAGATTTTACTACGAGAAAATATTTTACAGTTTAGAAGATTAAAAAAACAGAGCAAAATATTGGATAAGAGAGTATAACAACTTTCCAATGAGACCGTTAGGATGGTTAAGTCCAAAAGAAAAATATATGGAATATATATAAGGGTAAAACGGTCACAGATATAGAGGTATTTTAATAATAGATATTTCTAAGAAAGTGTGACATATGTTTTGTTTGACAAACCTACAGTGAGGCAAAATCTATATCGTAATATGAGTTAAATAATCTGGGGAAAAAGAAAAAAATATAAAAAAGTAAAGACACTTATGATATAATTTTGTTAGCAAAAAACAAAATAAAAATATTCGAGGTGTCTTTACTTATGATAAATATAACAAAAAATGAAACAAAATTCAATGATTTAGAAGAAAAAATGTGGAAAAAGAAAATGCAAGAAGGAATAGAAGAACTAAAAGAACAATTAAGAAAGATAGATAAAGAACTATTAAAGAATAAAAAT
>CATLGL010000091.1 GCA_949935895.1 uncultured Clostridia bacterium | reverse complement strand
TCTTCTATATCAGTTAATTCTTTTAAATATATTGCTTGCATTTTTCTTTCTCACTCACTTTACTTTTTTTACTATTATATTAGAAAAATACAAGCTTATTCCATAAAAAAACAAGCTTAAAAATAGTAACGAACAACTGTGCTAAATATTTAAAGTCTGTATCTTTGTTACTGTAAAAAATTGTGTAGCAATTTTTTTGTAGAAAATATTGTATAATAGGAAACTTAGAAATTTTCCTATTATATAAATAAGAAACAGCACTAACTCTGTTTCTTATTTATATTTTCGACATGATTAATCCAATCTGCTACTAAGGAAGTTAGATATGAATATGTAAATCTATCATTTTTCTCCTTTCACTAAAAATCTTCTACTGACAATTTTGCATAATATTCTGGATTAAATTCTTCATCATATGGAATTTCATTAAAAATTTCTGGCATTTGCTCTTTAAAATATTTTAATAATGGAAGCATCACTTGGCGAATGGATGGATGTACATGGTTGTTTGCTCTTAAACTAAAAATATGTTTCCATTCTCTAATATTTGCTGTCATCGTATATTCTGCCGCTGTTGAATGTGGTAATAAATTTCTGCACATGTCAGTAGATGCTCCTAATTCCTTCATTTTTATATAACTATTTTCAATTTCTTGCATTGTCTTTTTCCATATTTCATACATTTCTTCATTTTCTATATAAACTGGATTTACAAACGCAATCTCATTGCCATATTTATCTTTATCATAACTACAATATCTTGTTGATTCAACAGAAAAACTTGCAAAACGATGTCTTGTTAAATCCTTATAAGAACCAATATCACTATAAATACGAACTGTAACCTTCTCATGCTCTAATACTGATTCATGACCACGATTAATACAATTTTTTAATAAATTTTTATAACTCTCTTCTGTTATTTTATCTTCTGAACGATAGCAAGTTCTACATGCTCTTTCTACCCTACGCATTATCTCTTTTCCATCGAATTTTTCTACTTTTACCCATGGTTCTACAATTCTCATTTTTATTCCTCCATCTTTATTTTTTTCTTACTATATCAAATACTATCTATATTTTCAACAAAAAAGAAGAAATATTTTTATATTTCTTCTTCAATTTATTATTCTTATTCTCCTCTTCCTTCTGGAAGTCCTTTTGTATCAACTACAAGCTTAATTTTAAAGATATAACCTAAGGTTTTTCCTAATTTACTATTTTTAATTCTTTGCCATAACGATGGTTTTACTTCTACTTGTGTTTCTGCTACATATGCTGCTTGCTCTTCTGAAACTTGAGCATGTTCCCTATTTTGAATTTGTGCCTGTATTTGTGCTTGAACTTGTTCTTGCACTGTTGGCTCTTGTTTTACTTCTTGTGCTGCTACTACATTTACTTTATTTGCTGTTTTTACTTCCTCTACTACTGATTCTGTTACAGCATTAGCAACCTCTACATCTTCTTCTACTCCATCATCAACTGGCGCTGGAATTACTTTTAATGCATCTGCTACTTCAATCCCAATATAACTTAATGCTTTTGAACGATCTTCGATTCTCTCCATATCAATTTCAATATGTAAATTAGATTCTAGATTATTGATTCTTGCATGAATTAGTTTTACTGCATCTTCATAATTTTGTGTTGTTTTTCCTTTTGCTCTTCCTATAATTCCTAACGTTTCAATGATATCTTCACCATATTTTCCTGTTGCTGCTTTTACACAATTTTTCCAATCTTCATCTTTATTTTCAACCACTTCTAGTAAATCCTTTAATTCACCAGAAAGGATAATATTCTTTTCTCTTTGACGAATTAACTCCTCAATTTGTTTTGTATTTTCTTCAAATTGATTTGTTGCATATTCAACTAATCCATAAGCTGCTTTATATACATCTTTTGGAAAATTCTTCTTTTTTGGATATTCAATTAAATATGTTTTAATGGATTCAATTAAATCCTTAAAGTAAGAATCTTCATCTAACTGTACGATTTGCTTCTTACTATGTGGATTAATCATTTTTTGTACCTTATCAATATTTGATAAGATTTTTTCTTGTGTAATTATCATTCTAACGTTTACTATGCCGCTCTTTGACATTGTAAACCTCCCTCCTTTGTCCTACGTATTATTCTACCTCTTCAAATTATACAACTTCTTTTAAAAAACTACAATAGGATTCAATAAAATTTTATATTTTATTTACGTTTCAATTCTATTACAAATTATATGTAAAAGTCAACATTATTTTACAATTTTATTTATTTTTTTTAAATAGAAAAAATAATCAAAGTCTGTATTTCCCTAAATGATGCATTATTTGTCTATTTTATTCTTTTTTATTTTTTTATGTTTTTTGTTATTTTATATGTGTTAATCCTTTTAAAATAGAATGGTCAAATTCTTTATATAATTTTGAAATATCAATTTCCTCTTTAATTTTCATTTTATATACCAAACTTGCACATGTTAATCCAAAAATTCCTGAGGCAATCACTTCTGGGTCACCCTTCATGATTTCTCCTTTTTTCATTCCTTCTTCTACTAATATTTCAATTGTTTTTATATATTCAATTACTTTTTGTTTACACATGATATTTCTTGCCTCATTTCCCCAAATTTGGCTAAGTACAATTGTCATAAAGTCCTCATATTTTGTAATAATTTTAATTTGAATTAAAATAACTGCTCTTAACTTGTCCATCGCTTTATTTAATTTTGAAATTTTAATATCAATACTATTTTTTAATAATTTCATTCCTTCTTCTACTAAAAAATTAAAAATCTCTTCTTTACTAGAAAAATGATAATATAATGTTCCTTTTGCAACTCCTACTGTTGCTGTTATTTCTTCAATACTAGTTGCATCATAACCTTTTTTAGCAAATAATTTCATAGAAGCTTCAAATATTTTTCTTTTGGTTTTGTTCATGCAATAACCACCTATCTTTTCTAATTTTTTAGCCATTCTTCATATGCTGTTAGTACTTTTTGGCATACCTCCTCTGGTTTTAAACTTGTTGTATCTATGACTAAATGGTAATTTGCCATATCATCACGGTTTACTCCATATTCCTCCTGCCAACGTTTTGTCTCTTCTTTATGACGATATAAAATCTTTTGCCTTGCTTCTTCCTTTGTTGCATATGGCTCTGTTTCTTTTCTTGCTTGATCACAAAAGGCTCTTTCAACTGCTATATCAATATCTACTTTTAAATATACTTTAAAAGATGCTGGTACAGCATACCAACCGTAATTTGGCATCAATAATTAGGTTATCATGTGTATTAGCATATCTTGTTGCGCTTCTTTCAACCTCTTTATCTAAATCAGGGTGTTCATTTAAATAAATTTGAAATTCACTAATTGTCATTCCTTTTTGGCTTGCTAATTGCCTTACATATTGACCATTACGGTAAATTTCATAACCTAACTTTTCTTGTAATAAATTAGATAATGTTCCTTGTCCACTTGCATGATCACCAGTTATTGTAATAATATGTCTTTTTTCTACTCCTCTTCGTTGCATATTGTCACCTTTCCTTCTGCTATTTCATCTGCAGCAAGAGTAACAGTTGACTCTTCTTCTTTGTTTGTTAATGCCTTGTCTCCCTTAGATAATTGTCTTGCTCTTTTAGCTGTCATAACTACTAATTCAAATCGATTGTCTACTCTTTTTAATAACTCTGTAACACTTGGTTGAACCATCATTTTCCATCTACTCCTTTTTATTTAAAATTAGAAATACTTTTTCCTTATTCCTCTACTTCTTCTTTGTCTAACCTTCCTGCAACAGTCTCTGGTTGTACTGCTGACAAAATAACATGACCAGAATCCATAATAACAACTGCTCTTGTACGTCTACCATAAGTTGCATCTACAGCCATTTTGCTATCCTTTGCCTCTTGTACCATTCTTTTAATTGGTGCTGATTCTGGACTTACAATTGCAATAATTCTGCTTGCAGAAACAATATTTCCAAATCCTATATTTATAAGCTGCATCCTCTCTCTCCTTTATTCAATATTTTGAACTTGTTCTCGTATATCCTCCAATTGTGTCTTTATATCAATTACCAAGTTCGTAATTTCTAAACTACCTGATTTTGAACCAATTGTATTTGTTTCTCGATTCATTTCTTGAATAAGAAAATCTATTTTTTTGCCAATTGCCTCTTTTTGATGTAACATATTTTCAAATTGTAAAATATGACTATCCAATCTTGTGAGTTCTTCTTCTACTGAACATTTATCTGCATATATAACAATTTCTTGATTTAATCTATCTTGATCTACTACATCTGTTTTTAGGATTTCCTTTATTCTTGTTTCTAATTTTACTACATATTCTTCTACAAGTCTAGTAGAATATTGAGAAATTTCCAAAACTTTTTTTCTAACCTCATGAATTCTTTTTTGTAAGTCTTCTTTTATTTTTTCTCCTTCTTGTATACGCATTTGTAGCAACTGTTCTAGTGCTTGTTTTAAGCAAATTTGAAGTTCCTCCCAAATGGTTTGCTCCTCTTCTACATTTTGAATTACTAATACATCTGGAAATTTCGAAATTTCTGTTAGTGTAATTGATTGTTCTAAATTATTTTCTTTAGCAAGTTGCCTTAATTCTTCTATATAAACTTTTGCTAATTCTTGGTTTATTTTTATATTTTTCCCTTTTGAACTATTATTTTCAAATATTATTGAAACATCCATTTTTCCTCTTGTAATATTTGCCATCATTTCTTTTTTTATCTTTTCTTCTAAATAACTAATACTTCGTGGCATTTTTATGCTAATATCACAATATCGATGATTAACTGATTTTATTTCAATATTATAACTTCTTCCTTCTTTTTCAAAATTAGCTCTTCCAAAGCCTGTCATACTTTTCATATTTTACCCCATACATTTCCTTTATTTTTTAATAATTTCATCAATATCACTTAAACTAGCAGCATACTGCTTTTTCATTTTTTGTTGTACAACAATTGACTTCCCCACATAATAAACACCAACCATATATGCAAATACTGCTACATATGATTGAAAATCTTTTATATACATAGAATATAAATAATTAGAAAACAACATAAATGCTGCCAATACAAAGCATTCTATTCCATGAATACATAAATTACCATT
>CATLGL010000090.1 GCA_949935895.1 uncultured Clostridia bacterium | reverse complement strand
CATTTTCTTTATTTCCTCCTTTATTCTTCTCCCATAATTTTAATCTCTAATTGCAATTGTTTTCCAAATTTTTCATATACTTTTTGTTTGGTATATTCAATCAATTCTAAAATTTCTTTTGCTGTTGCTTCGCCTATATTGATAACAAAACCTGCATGTAAGTCTGAAATTTTCGCTCCACCAATCTGATATCCCTTTAAACCACATTCATCAATTAGCTTTGCTGTAATATAGTCTTCTCCTCTTTTAAATGTACTTCCTGCACTTGGATAAGCAATTGGTTGTTTTTCCCTTCGATATGCACTATATTCCTTCATTTTATCTTCTATTTGTGCCTTATTTCCTATTTTAAATTTTAATTTTGCTTCTACAATAATTCCTATTGCATTTTTTGAAAAAATACTTTGCCTATAACCAAATTGTAAGTTTGATTTTTCTATTGTATTTAATTTTCCTGTAAAGTCAAGATATGTCACTTCTTCTACTACATTTTTCATTTCATTTTCATGAGCTCCTGCATTCATAACAATAGCACCACCAATTGTGCCTGGTATTCCATAAGCAAATTCGAAGCCTGTTAATGATTTATTTTTGCATTCTACTGAAAGGGCTGTTAATTTAACACCTGCTCCGAACAGTTACTATCATTTCCTCTTCTTGCTGTTGAAAATTCTGTTTATTAACTCCTACTTCTAAAACAATTCCACGAATTCCATTATCTTGTACTAAAATATTACTGCCATTCCCTATAATGTTAAGTGGAAGATTGTTTTGTGTTGCTACTTTTACTACACTTTGAATATCCTCTATTTGACTTGCTTTTATATAAATATCTGCTACTCCTCCTACTTTAAAACTGGTATGCTTTTTCATTGGCTCTTTTAGTAAAATAATAGCCGTATTTAAATTTTTTTTAAGGTTTTGCACCACTTCTTCTTGCTTCATGTCATCTCCTTTATTGTGAATGTTGTCAACTTAACATGTTATATTTTAAGTTAATCTACATTGCCTTTTCTATTTTTGTTAATCTATGGCTTTTATAATATCTTCTTTCATATATTATATTTACACTGTTTATATCTTTGAATTGTGACCTATTTATAATTCTTCTATTTCACCTTCTTCTGCTCCGCCTTCCTCTATTTCTCCTCCATTTGTTGTTTCCTTATAAAAACTATTTGCCTTTATATATAATGCTTCATTCTTAGTAGTCTGCTGAGTTATATTGATTACTTCTCCTGAAATGTAATTCACTATATATTCATCTTCTGCTTCTTTAACTCCTATTTCTAATAAAGCTGCCTTATCTAATTTATAATAATCTTTATTAGAATATGTTGTTGGAATTGTTACAAGAGTAACTCCTAATGGCTCTATAATTTGTTGCACTTCCTCTTTGGTCATTTTATTACCAATTAAGTAAGTAGTATCTTTTGTTAAACGATATTTTGTATATTGTTCTAATATAGCATGTTGCACCATAGTTAATTCAGCTACTAATTTATTATCCCTCGCTTTTTGTATAGACCCAATTCCTACTGTAACACTAATTCCAGATATAATAATCAAGATAATTATTGTTATAATTAGGCTAACCATTGTTATTCCATGTTCTTTTTCTATTTTCATCTTATTTCTCCTTTGTTAAAATTATATCTAAATCTTATCATTTTTTTAGATATTTTACAACTCATTTTATAGGTTTTTTTCTTTTTCTTGTTTATTTGTATTTAGTAAAGTATAAACCTGCCTTATTAAATAAGACAGGTTTATATGTTAGATGGTTTGAACTTGTTTTTTGCTTATTCCTAATATATTAAGTCCCTTTTTTATATATTCATTTTTCATTGCATATTTCCATATTGTTCCGATTAAGGTAATTTTCTATCATACTAAGTGAAATTCCTTTGTCTATTCCAATATATTCCTTTGATGTCCAGACCTCTCCATTTTCAAAATTATATCCATCTACAAATCCGTATTTAGACCATAGTTTAGGATAAGTTTGATATAAGTATTCCATCATTTGAATTGTCTCTTTTTCAGTAAATATAATAGAACCTATACTGCCGCAAGGTGCCACGGTTCCATCATTTTCTAGTTCCAAATCAACTAAGCATGGTTTGGCACCATATGATTTATATCCGTTTGGCCCGATACAAGCAGTTAACCCCCATGAATTCTCTCCATATGTTTTAAAATGTTCTTTATTATCAATACAATACTGCCTATTTGCTTTTGTTGCCTTAACTGAATTTTTAAACCAATCTATCCCATTTTTATCTTGTAGTCCTTTAAAGTCAATCCATGCATGAGAAAACTGATAAGTAAATAATGTCCCACAATATGTATAAATAATATCTTTTTCTTGTTTATAATCTTGTTTTCTTTTTTCACAATCATCATATATTGATGGATTTACTGGATAATTATTGGATGCAACACTTAATATGTATAACATAAGTTGCTCTCCATACATATCCCACTTACCCCAAAATCCATTTTCTTTTGTATATCCCATATAAAATTGATTTGTCTGTTTATTTCGATACCATTCCCAATCAATTCGGTTATACAAATAGTCTGCTTTTTGTTTTATCTCTCCTCCAAAATATTCTCCTATTGTTAATGCCCCACATATAAAAATGGCTGTATCAATAATCGATAATTCTGAATTCCATTCTCTTTTTGCTGTTCTTATATTCACAAAATGGTAAAAAAATCCGTGAATATTTTCTATTTCATATAAAAATGTATCCAATGTTTTGTTTGCTCTTTTGTATGCCTCTTCATAGGATATCCACTTATGCTCTACTCCAACTATTAAAGCCGCAAAACCATATCCTACTGACGCAGTACTTGCAATTTCTTTATGATATAGTGATTTATCTCGAATTAGTCCATACCCATTAGTCTGTTTGTCTAGGTTAATTTCTTTGTTAAAAAAATTGAAACACCCTTTTAATTCCTTTTTTAATAATTTTGTTCCTTTGCATTTAAAAATTCTCAAAATAACTCACCTCTTATTTTGATTATACAGTCTTATATAAAACATTGCAATGGAAGATTTTTCTATTATATCCTCTTTTTATAATATCCAAATGCCTCTGGTATAGCATATTTTGTTCTTATCTTTTCTTTCTCTACCCATTCAAACTCATTATTTTGTTTTTCTACTTTTATATACCACCCTTTCATTCTCCACTCTATGTGAGAAAAAATATGTTTTGCCTCTCCTATTTCTTCAATTTGTTCTACTTTTAAATTCCAATTATTTAATATCGCTTGCCATGTCATATTTTCTTTTACCAATACGTTGGGAAATTCATACATTCCAGCAAGTAAACCTTTCGCTTCTCTTTTTCGAATTGCTATTTTATTTTGATATTGTAATATAAAAACAAATCGATTTTCTTGTTTTCTCTGCTTCTTTTTAACTCGTACAGGAATTTGCTTTGTTATTCCTTTTTCATATGCTATACACAATTTTTGAACAGGACATTCCTCACATACTGGTTCTCCTTTTGGAATACAAATTCTTTCTCCTAATTCCATTAACCCTTCGTTAAAATCACCTGCGTCTTCTGGCATAATACTTTTCAATTGTTTTGTTATTTGTTTTTTTGTATCAGCAAGTAAAATATCTTTACTATTTGCAATAATTCTTGAAATAACTCTTAACACATTACCATCCACTGCTGGCACTTTTTCATTATAGCAAATAGACGCAATTGCTCCTGCTGTATATTCACCAATTCCTGGTAATTTTACTAATTCTTCATATGCTTTTGGCATATTTCCATTATATTGCTCACAAATTTTAAGTGCTGCTTTTTTTAAATTTCTTGCCCTAGAATAATACCCTAATCCTTCCCATAACTTTAGTAGTTTTTCTTCTTCTATATACGCTAATGTTTCTATATCTGGAATTTCTTTAATAAAACGTTCATAATATATTTTCACCGCTTCAATTCTCGTTTGTTGAAGCATTATTTCTGATATCCAAATATAATATGGATTTTTTTCCCTTCGCCATGGTAAAATTCTCTTATTTTTTTGGTACCATTGAATGATTGGATTTGTAATATTCTGTAATTGATTTTCCTCCATTTAGATTCCCTTCTCTATTTATAAAAGAGCGTTTTGGAGTATTTTCCTCTAACGCTCTTTTTGTGGCGGAGTGAGTGGGATTCGAACCCACGGGCCGGTTTCCCGACTACTACAGTTCCAGTGTAGCTCGTTATGACCACTTCGATACCACTCCATATTTATTATTTAAGCATATTTTTATATATATTTATACCAAAAGCAGTTCCTTTTTCTAAGCGAACTGCTTTAGTACATTATATCAAGCTTTATTTCATGATACTATTTGGCATTTCCTAAGTATAATAAACTTGCAAGTTTTGAAACTGGCATTGTTTGTAAATAAACTGTTCCAGGACCTTTTAGTGTTGTGACAAATAGTCCTTCTCCACCAAACAGAATATTTTTTACTCCTTTTACAGTTTCAATATTTAGTTGTACATCTTGTGTCATTGCTGCAACATATCCATTATCTACTTTTATTTTTTCTCCTTCAGCTAATTCTCTTTTAATCACATTTCCATCTATCTCTAAGTATACTTTACCAGGTCCTGTTATTTTTTGCATAATAAAACCTTCTCCACCAAAGAAACCTGCTCCTAATTTTTTACGAAATTGCATTTTAATATCAACTGTTTTTTCAGAGCATAAAAAAGCATGTTTTTGAGCAACAATAGATTCTCCTTCTTTTAAATCAAATTCTAATATTTGTCCTGGAAAAGAAGATGAAAATGCTATTTCAACATCATCTTTTTCTGCTGTATACATGTTCATAAAAATAGACTCTCCTGCAAATGCTCTTCCTATTCCCTTCATGATACCACCATTAGTTGTTGTTTGCATTTCAATTGCTTCATCCATCCAACTCATTCCGCCATTTTCTGTAATAACAGTTTCTCCTTTAGCAAGTTTACAAATAACTGCTGGTAACATATCTCCTACTATCTTTGCTTCCATGTTTCATTTCCCCCTTTAATATTTTAACTTACATAATTATATCATCTTTTTTACAAAAATCAAGTATCTTTTTTAGTTCGTACTACGTTAATTATCGTTCAAGCATAAGTAGCATAAATACAAACTAGATTAGTGATAGCCTAACTATGTCTAATATTGTTCAACTATAAATTTTTCATTTATTTCTCCATCTTGCTTCTTTAATAAGTATTTTTCAATATTAATAATATCTAGAAATACTAAATTTTTATTTTCTGCTTTTACTAATT
>CATLGL010000089.1 GCA_949935895.1 uncultured Clostridia bacterium | reverse complement strand
TAGTTTAAGGATTAATTAAAAAGGAGAGGATTTTATGATATGTGAGAATTGTGGAGAAAATGAAGCAAATGTAAGGTATACGCAAATTGTAAATGGAGTAAAAAAAGAGATGGTACTTTGCCAAGATTGTGCAAAGCATTTAGGAATTAGTGATATGGATTTTAATATGCCAATTAACTTATCTAGTTTTCTAAGTGATTTTTTTGATGATACAACAGATGCTTTTTTACCAGAACTAATTAAAACAAAGGAAATACAATGTAACCAATGTGGTATGACATATGACGAGTTTATGCATACTGGAAAATTTGGTTGTGCTAATTGTTATGACACTTTTCAAAATAAGATAGATGCTATTTTAAAAAATCTGCATGGAGCAAATCGTCATGTGGGCAGAAAGAGTACAGTGATAAAACCAGCTTTAGATAAGCAGGATATTCAAAAAAAACCTAAACAAACACCAATGAAGGAAGCAAATCAAGGTTCAGAATTAGAAGAATTAAAAGAAAATTTAAAAAAGGCAATAAAAGAAGAGCGTTATGAGGATGCAGCAAGGCTTCGAGATGAAATAAAGAAATTAGAAAAGTAGACTAAACAATTAAAGGAGGAAATGATATGTTAAACTGGTATTTACAAAATGGAAAAGAGGCAGATGTTGTAGTTAGTTCACGAATTAGACTTGCAAGAAATTTAGCTAATTTTCCGTTTATTACAAAGTTAGATAAGAATGGAAAACAGAAGATAGAAGAAGCGATAAAAGAGATAACACCTGCCATAGGGTATGGAATCAAATTTGTAAAAATAAAAGATATAGATGATATTACCAAAATGGCATTAGTAGAAAAACATTTAGTAAGCCCAAATTTTGTTTTAAATAAAGAAAATACAGGTGCTATGCTCATTAACGATGAGGAAAATATCTCTATTATGATAAATGAAGAGGATCATTTACGAATTCAAGTAATGACAGCAGGATTTGATTTAGAAAATTTAATGAAGTTAAGTATAGAACTTGATGAAAAAGTAGGGAATATTTGCAATTATGCTTATGATGAAAATTATGGATTTTTAACTGCATGTCCAACAAATGTAGGAACGGCACTAAGAGCATCAGTTATGGTGCATTTACCAGGACTTGCAAGAACAGGTAATATTGTTAAAATTTTAGAAGTCATTAACAGCTTTGGTATGAATATACGTGGTATTTATGGAGAAGGTTCTAAACAAGGTGGAGATATGTATCAAGTTTCTAACAAGCAAGCACTTGGTATATCAGAAGGTGAAATTATAAAAAATTTAAAACTAATTATTGAAAAAATAATTGAACAAGAAAGATTAGCAAGAAAGATTTTAGCAAAAGATAGTATTGAATTGGAGGATAGGGTATATAGAGCATATGGGATTTTAACGAATGCAAAAAAAATATCTTCTGAAGAAGCAAGAGATTTACTTTCAGAAATAAAACTAGGGACAGACTTGGGAATTATAAAGGAACTAAATGATTTAAAGGTTAAAAAACTAGAACTTTATACAAAGCCAGCTAATCTACAAAAATATGTAGGAAAACAGATTGAGTCTTATGAAAGAGATATAACAAGAGCACAAATAATTAAAGAGATTATAAAAGAAAAATAGAAGATAGGAGTGTGTTAGTATGACATATAAATTTACCAATAGCGCGAAAAAGGCAATTGAAATAGCAAATGATATAACAATTGAGTTGGGACATAATTATATAGGGACAGAACATATTTTATATGGTCTAGTAAAAGAAAATGCAGGGGTTGCAAGTAAGGTATTACAAAATCAAAATGTAACAGCAGATGCTATTTTACAAGAAATTGAAGAACTAATTGGAAGAGAAGCACCAAATCAAATAGAAGTAGCAGGCTTTACACCAAGAACCAAACGAGTGATTGAAAATGCATTTCGAGAGGCTAGAAAATTGGGTTCAGATTATATAGGAACAGAGCATATGCTAATTGGAATTATGAGAGAAGGAGACAGTGTTGCTGTTCGCATTATGTTAGACTTAGGAGTAAATTCTCAAAAGTTATATAATGAAATTGTTAAAGTGATTAATGAAGATGAGGGAGTACAAGGACAGGAGGATAGTAAGGCAACGAAAAAAACAATAGGAAGCTTTAACCAAACACAAACCTTAAATCAATTTGGAACAGATTTGACAAAACAAGCAGAAGAGGGAAAATTAGATCCAATTGTAGGGAGAAAAGAAGAAATTGAAAGAGTAATTCAGATTTTATCAAGAAGGACAAAGAACAATCCTTGTTTAATTGGAGAACCAGGAGTAGGAAAAACAGCTGTTGTAGAAGGTCTAGCAGAGAAAATTATACAAGAGGATGTACCAGAAATGCTAAAAAATAAAAGAGTTGTTACAATAGATATTTCTAGTATGGTAGCAGGTGCTAAATATCGAGGAGATTTTGAAGAAAGAATTAAAAAATGTTTAAATGAAGTGAAAAAAGCAGGAGATGTTATTTTATTTATTGATGAAATTCATACAATAGTAGGTGCAGGTTCAGCAGAAGGAGCAATAGATGCAGCCAATATTTTAAAACCACTTTTGGCAAGAGGAGAAATTAGGTTAATAGGGGCAACAACATTAAACGAATATCGTAAATATATTGAAAAAGATGCAGCTTTAGAAAGAAGGTTTAGTCCAGTAACTGTAAATGAACCAACAAGCGAAGATGCGATAGAAATTTTAAAAGGAATTCGTGATAAATATGAGGCACATCATAATGTAAAAATTACAGATGAGGCAATTAAAGCAAGTGTCAATTTATCGGTAAGATATATTACGGATCGATTTTTACCAGATAAAGCGATTGATTTAATTGATGAAGCAGCTTCTAGAGTTCGTATGAGAATTTATACACAGCCAGATAATCTAAAGGAATTAGAACAACAAATAGAAGAGACAAAAAACGAAAAAGAAGAAGCTATTCGAATACAAGAATTTGAAAAAGCAGCAAATTTAAGAGATAAAGAACATCAATTAAAGGAAAAGTTAGAAAAAGAGCAAGGAAAATGGAAAGATAAGAATACAAAAAAAGTAACTGAAATTACAGAAGAAGAGATTGCAGAAGTAATTGCAAGTTGGACGAAAATTCCAGTAAAAAAATTGACACAAAGTGAGAATGAAAAACTAAAAAATTTAGAGCAAACATTACACAAAAGAGTGATTGGACAACAAGAGGCAATTTCTGCTGTTTCTAAGGCAATTAGAAGAGGAAGAATGGGACTAAAAGATCCAAAACGCCCTATTGGTTCTTTCATTTTCTTAGGACCAACAGGAGTTGGAAAAACAGAACTTTCCAAAGCATTAGCAGAGAGCTTGTTTGGTGATGAAAATGCAATGATTCGAATAGATATGTCAGAATATATGGAGCCACATTCAATATCAAAGTTAATTGGTTCTCCTCCAGGATATGTAGGCTTTGATGAAGGAGGGCAATTAACAGAAAAAGTAAGAAGAAAACCATATTGTGTAATTTTATTTGATGAGATTGAAAAAGCTCATTCTGATGTTATGAATATGTTACTTCAAATATTAGAGGATGGAAGATTAACAGATTCTCAGGGAAGAACAGTTAATTTTAAAAATGCAGTTATTATTATGACGTCTAATATAGGGGCAAGATTTATTACAGATAATAAAAAGTTAGGATTTTCTGGAATATCTACAGATGAAGAAAAAGAAGAGGCCCAAAAATATGAAGAAACCAAAAAAGAGGTGTTAACAGAATTAAAAAAACAATTTAGACCAGAATTTATTAATCGTATTGATGAAATTATTGTATTCCATAAACTAACAAATGAAGAGATTGGTCAAATTATTGATATTATGTTAAAAGAGGTGTCTTGTAGATTGCAAGATAGTAATATTGAAATTAAGATGGATAAGTCGGTTAAAGAAATTATTGCAAAAGAGGGAATTGACAAAGCTTATGGTGCACGTCCATTAAGAAGAAGCATACAAAATTTGTTAGAAGATAAAATTGCAGAGGCGATATTAGATGGAAAGGTAAAATCAGGAGATAAGGCAAAAATAATAGCTAAAGAGGGGAAAATAGAAATTAAGCAAATGAAATCATAAGAAAACAGAATCGGTATGTTTACCGATTCTGTTTATTTTTATATAGGATTGACATGAATAATTGTTTTATATACTTTATCTAGCTTCGTAATATCCTGTTCTAAAGAATCTGCCAAACGATGACTATTAAAAGTAGACATGTTTCCATCAACATAGATGGTTAAAACAATAATATATTGGTAGCCAACAGGAGTAGAAGAAATATCGTCTAGTTTTTTTATATCTTTATAACTGTGGGCTAAATCTAAAATCATTTTTTCTGTATGATTATCAATTGAAATGTCCATTAAGACATTATAACTTTCAACAAAAATTTTAACGCCAGTATAACAAATCCAGATGGCAATTCCAATTCCAACAATACCATCAAACCAATATATTTGTAACAAACTAAGAAGAATAGAAATAAGAGTAAAGGAGGTTACAATACAATCATTTCGATGGTCCTTCATATTGGCTTCTAATAAAATATTATTGTATTTTTTACACAAACCGATAAGTGTACAAAAATAAAAATAATTTTACTAATATGGTTGAAATACAAACAGCTACTAAAAACCAAGAAAAAGTAAATGCTTCCTGAAAAATTAAAGAGATAGTAGCATCATATAATAATTTTGCAGAAACAAAAATCATGGAAATACTAATAAATAAAGAGAAGATGTATTCGGCCTTTCCATGACCAAAGTTATGAGTCTTATCACCAGGCTCACTAGCAATACGATTACCAATAAAAGTCATTAAAGAGGCAAAAATGTCACCTGCACTATTTGCAGCGTCAGCAATCATAGCTTGACTATGACTTGCAAATCCAACGATTCCTTTTATGATTAGTAAAAAAATATTACCCCATATTCCCAAAATACCAGCTCTTTTTGTACTACTATATCGATTCATAATATCACTCTCCATTTAATAAAGTATAAAAATAATTATATCACAAAAGAACTAAAATGGCTTAAATTTTTGACAACTTATCAATAAAGTTAGAAAATAGTAGGGTAGATTATAAAATTGATAAGAGCATTCCTGAATAGAATATGTAAAAAAATAACAATATTACAACTATATTACAAGTATAATACAAAAAAATGACAAAAACTTGCATTTTTTTTAATATTGTGTTATAATACAAATATAAGTGATAGTGGCAAAAGAAAAGAGTGCAAAAGACATAAGAGAAGGTGAGTATAATGATGATAGGAACAATTATTTATGTATTAGTTTTTATTATTTTTAGTTTA
>CATLGL010000088.1 GCA_949935895.1 uncultured Clostridia bacterium | reverse complement strand
AATTAAGAGGAGATAGAGATGAATTAAAGAAAAGAATTGCTAAATATAATAAAAAAATAAAAGAATATAGAATTATAGCATACAGACTTTTTAAAGAAGCTAATGAACAATTTTTGAAAGGGGAAAAAGCAAACATTAAGCGTAATGTATCAGAAAGAAATCTTTGTCAAAATTTAGCAAACTATTTGAGAGATAATATGAAAAAATATGGGATAGAAGGATATTATGCAGATACTGAATTTGATAGAAATCAAAATATGGTAAAAACTATAATGAATGATGAAATGAAAATAATAGCAATAGAATGTGATCTTATAGTACATAGTAGAGGAGAAAATATACAACAGGATAATTTAATTGCTATTGAGATGAAAAAAGCTACTAATAGGAAAAAAAGAAAAGAAGATAGAGAACGATTAGAATATATGACTAGAAATACATACTATAATGAAATAACTTTTCAAGAATTACCTAGGCATATTTGTAGATATGCTATAGGAATATTCTACGATATAAATATAAAAGCACAACAAGTAAATTTGGAATATTATGAAGATGGTAAACTATGTAAAAAAGAGAAATTAAAATTTTAAAATATAGAAAGTATAATAAAATATTTATATTTAAAGAGAAGGCATACTAATAAGTATGTTTTCTTTTTGGTTTTGAAGATAATATTATTTTTTATATAATTATCTATTGCAAAAATAAAACTGACATGCTAAAATGTAACAGAACGAAAATATGGTTACAGAAAATGATTAAAAGAAAGTAGTGATATTATGAAAATTGCAGCATATGCAAGAGTTTCAACTGAAAAAGAATCGCAAGTAGAATCATTTGAAAAACAAATAGAGTTCTTTAATGAATTTACCAAAAAGAATAACTATGAATTGTACAAGCTATATGCAGATGAAGGAATATCAGGAAAGCAAATCAAACACAGAAGAGAGTTTCAGGCAATGATGCAAGATGCTAAAGCAAAAAAATTCGATAAAGTAGTAGTAAAAGATGTTAGTCGTTTTGCTAGAAATACAGTAGATTTACTTCAAAGTATAAGAGAATTAAAATCCTATGGAATAGAAGTAGACTTTTTAAACAATGGTGAAATAATGGAAGGTGGCTCTGAATTTATACTAACCATTTTAGGAGCAATGGCGCAACAAGAAAGTGCTAATATGTCTAAAAGGGTTAAATTTGGAAAAGACATTACTGCAAAAAAAGGAAGAGTTCCTAATATTGTATTTGGATATGATAAAATTCCAGATGAAAGATATACTTTAAAAATAAATGAAGAAGAAGCGAGTATCGTAAAAGAAATATTTGAAAGCTATGTATATAAAGGAATAGGAACAACAAAGATTGCTTGGGACTTAAATGACAGAGGAATTAGAACAAAGAAAACAAAATCAAAATGGGTACAAACTTCTATTGTAAGAATGCTTAAAAATCCAATTTACACAGGTAGAGTTACAAATAAAAAATCAGAAGTAACAGACTTTATAACAGGAACTAGAAAAGACTTGCCAGAAGAAGAATGGATAACAGTAGAAAGATCAGAAATGAGAATTATATCAGATGAGTTATTTAATCGAGCACAAGAAATACTAGCTCAAAGGTCAAACGAATTTAAACTAAACAATAAAAGAGAAAAAACAGAATATGTATTTAGTACACTTATCTATTGTAAACATTGTGGTTATTCTTTTAGAAGAATAAAAAGAAAATATACCACTGATGGACCAGAATATATAAGATGGGTATGTAGTGGCAGAAACTCAATGGGAGTAAATCATTGTCCAAATACAACTGTTATTGATGAAGAAGAACTTTTAAATGCCATAAAAGAATATTTAAAAAGTATTATATCTAATAAAAAGAATTTTATGAAAGCAGTTGAAAAAGAATTTGAAAAGATTACAAAATTAAGAGAAAGTAATGAACGAAGTGAAGAAAGTCTTTTACAAGAGATAGAAAAGGTAACAGTAAAAAAACAAAAGTATATGGAGATGTTCCAAAACGAAGTAATCAACATACAAGAATTAAAAAAATACACTAATCCATTAAATGAAGATATAGCAAGATTAGAGCGAGAGCTAAAGCTAATCACATCAGAAATAAAAGAAAAAGATGTATTAGAAAAAGAATTATCAAAAACAATTAGTACAGTAGAGGACATATTAAATAATAAAACAATTACAAATGCAATGCTAAAGACAATTATAGATGTTATTGAAGTTGATAGCAATTCAAATGTAGAAGTAAGACTAAAGCTATTAAATGAAATAGGTAGTACGCCAACAGTTATTACAAATTTTAACGACATCAATTCTACCGTTACGAAAAGTAACATCGGTACACAAAGATGTTAGTGAAAGATTACAAAAGATAAACCCATGTTTAGCAATTGAAGTTAGGAAAATATTAGATGAGAATAAAGCAGAAAGGCATATTCGAGGAGGGATGGCAACAAAGTTAAAGTATAGTAATGAAAAGGAAAATGTAGGTTAATACTGAAAAAAACCACTTCATGATAAAGTGGTTTTTTACTTTTTAGTAATTGTTATTAAAGTTATTACGTTGTTGTTTTCTAGCTTTTCTGCAATCTGGACATCTTTGTGGTTCGTTTGTAAAGCCTTTTTCAGCGTAGAATTGTTGTTCTCCAACAGTAAAAACAAATTCAGCACCGCAATCTTTGCATACTAATGTTTTGTCTTGTAATTCTTCCATTTTTATAGGAACCTCCTTTTTAGATTCTAATTTAATAATTTAGGGACACATGACACATTCTAAAAAAGAAGGAAATCGTCTAAAATTAAATTAGTTGTTATCTTAATTTCTTAAGACTGCCAATACTATATCATAGAAAAAGAAACAATACAAGCCAAAAAACAAAAAAATCTAATAAATATGATATCACAAAAACCTAAAATTCGACATAAAATATAATGGGACTTAAGTTAGGAATTAAGGTGAATGAAATGGGAAAAATAAAAAAAGGAGATATTGTAGGCAGAAAATCATATGGAAAAGATATTTTGTTTAAAGTAGAAAAAATTTTAAAAAGAAAGAATGAACCACCAGTAGCTATCTTAAAAGGGCTTATTATTCGAATTGAGGCAGATGCATTATTAGATGATTTAGTAGTGATGGAGGCAAAACAAATACAAACCAATATGAGAAGCTTAGAAGCTCGACTAGAGAACAAATTAAAACATGCATGTATCAATGTAGATAAAAGTACTAATACAATTTTTAAAAGAGGGTTTTTAAAACGTGAAACAAGAAGTGAAGAAAATGGAGTTATTTTACATTTGGATGGAGATAAAAGATATAGTGACAAATCAATTAAATGTTATAAAAAATTAAACTTAAATGCTATTGTTCGAAATATTCCAGAAAACAAACAAGAATATGTAGTATTTGATTTATTGAATCGATATAAGCCAGATGTATTAGTTATTACTGGACATGATGGAATGATAAAAAATGGTACAGGATTTAATGATATTTACAATTATCGAAATTCGAAATATTTTATCAATACGGTAAAAGAAGCTAAAAAATGGGTTGCACAAACAGGAAAAGATTTAGTGATTTTTGCAGGAGCTTGCCAGAGCTATTATGAAGCATTAGTAGCAGCAGGTGCAAACTTTGCATCATCTCCAGCAAGAGTACTGATTGATTTTATGGATCCACTGATTGTAGCAGAAAAGGTAGCAACCACAGAGGATTACAAATATATTACCATTAACGATATTGCAAATGAACTTCGTGATGGAACAAGAGGAATTAGTGGAATTGGGGCAAGAGGAAAACGTTATACAAGAACAAAAATATAGTAAAAATAATTAAATGTGAAGGATAGAGTGCTTTTTAATATAAGAAGTATTCTATCTTATATAATTATTTACTAAAAACAATTGTATAAGAAAAAATAAATGATTACAATAGAGAATAAGATATGTTTTTTGTAATGTAATATTTTTGTAACATTAAAGATATAAAAATGTAACAAAACTGAAAAACATTTGAAATAACAGTTAAAATCAATAATGACAAGAAGTTTTCTTTTTTGACATTATAAAACACAAATGATATAATCTGTTTCAGAATAAAAAAGTAGGTGATAAAATGCTTTACAAAGATGATTTTACCAGTTTAAAAACAGACATTACAGAAAACATAGGACAAAAGATAATTGTAAAAGGTACATTAGGAAGAAGTAAGTATTTTGAGGAAGAAGCAACAATTGAAAAAGCGTATCCCAATTTATTTATTGTAAAATACAATGAAAGTGATAGGAATGTTACATACAGTTATACAGATGTATTAACAAGAACAGTTGAAGTAAAACTATTTGATGGAGAAAATTTTAATCCTATCATTCCACCAGTGGTAGAGAACAAAAAACATAAAAATTTATAATAACAAAAGGAAGGTAAGAACGATTAAAAGATGACAAGTGTAAAATAATTATGAAATATTCTTACAATATCCAAAAAGAAATTCCTAGAAATAGGAATTTTTTTTTGTCCTTCTCATATATATTACATATAAATTAAATCAGAAAGAGGGGAAAAGCATGCCATTAAATATGACAAAGGAGAGTCTATGTATCAATAAAATAGTAGGACAAAAGACACAAAATATTTTGGTAGAAGGTGATATGATTGTGCCAGATGTAAAGCCAGATATTTTAAATACAATTAGTACCACTGGAAATGTGTGCATATACAAAAAAGAAGTGTTAGAAGGAAAAATAAGAATTGATGGAGAAGTAGAAGTATATGTTATGTATCTTGCAGATAGCGAAAAAGAAGAAACAAGAAGCTTAAATACATCTGTTGACTTTACACAAGTAATAGATTTTGAAAACTGTAATATGGGAATGAGTTTAGATGAAGCAGTTTCTATTCAAAGCTTAGAATGCAAAGTACTAAATGGTAGAAAAATTAGCGTAAAAGCGAATTTACAATTTGAAGGAACTTTATATTCAAATGAAACGGTTGAAATTGTAAAGCAAGTAAATGATTTGCAAGATGTACAATCATTAGAGAGAAATTTAAGCGTAAATTCTTTAGTAGGAGAGGCTACTTCAAAAGTATATGCAAAGGATACGATTATAATTGACAATGTAGATAATTTGGCAGAAATTTTAAAAATAGAACTTGCTATTAAGAACAAGGACATTAAAATTAGTTATAATAAAGTATTAGCAAAAGCTGATTTATGTGTAAAAATGTTATATTTAACAGAAGATAATCATATTAAATTAGCAGAACATATGATACCAGTTATGGGATTTGTAGATGTAGAAAATATTACAGAAGAAGACATTTGTGATATGAAATATAAAATGAAAAACATTTTAACAAAATCAAATTCAGTGGAGGAACATTCGGTTTATATAGAAGTAGAGTTA
>CATLGL010000087.1 GCA_949935895.1 uncultured Clostridia bacterium | reverse complement strand
TCTTCTATGTATAGTATAGGAAGAAAAGCCAAAAAAGCAGTAGAAGAAGCAAGGCAAAAAACAGCTTATACCATTAACGCAGAAGTAAAAGAAATTTATTTTACTTCTTGTGGAAGTGAAAGTGATAATTTAGCCATAAAAGGAGTTGCATTTGCCAATCGTAACAAGGGAAAACATATTATTACAACAAAAATAGAACATCCAGCAGTACTTCATACTTGTGAACGTTTAGAAAAAGAAGGATTTCGAGTAACCTATTTAAATGTAGACCAAGAGGGAATGGTTAATATAAATGAATTAGAAAACGCCATCAGTAGTGAAACAATTCTAATTAGTGTTATGTTTGCAAATAATGAAATAGGAACTATTCAACAGGTAAAAGAAATTGGAGAGATTGCTAAAAAACATCACATCTATTTTCACACAGATGCAGTGCAAGCCGTTGGAAATGTGCGAATCGATGTAAAGGAATATCATATTGACTTATTATCCATGTCAGCACATAAATTTTATGGACCTAAAGGAATGGGGGCATTATATGTAAAAACAGGAGTAAATTTTGAAAAAATACAAGATGGTGGACATCAAGAAAGAAACATGAGAGCAGGGACTGAAAATGTAGCAGGAATTGTAGGACTTGGAAAAGCCATTGAACTTGCTTATGAAAATTTTGCTTCATATAATGAAAAATTAACTTCATTACGAGATTATTATATTTCCCAAATACAGGAAAAAATTCCGTATACCAAATTAAATGGTCATAAACAAAAACGTTTACCAGGGAATGCTAATATTTCTTTTCAATTTGTGGATGGAGAAGAATTATTACTAAACTTAGATATGAAAGGGATTTGTGCGTCATCACGGTTCAGCATGTACTTCTGGTTCTTCAGCACCATCTCATGTATTATTAGCGATTGGATTACCACAAGAATTGGCAAATGGTGCATTACGAGTTACTTTTGGAGATGATAATACAAAAGAAGATGTGGATTATTTGGTACAAACACTAGTAGAAGTAGTAGAAAAATTAAGAAATACATCACAAGAATATCAAGAATTTGTAAAACACAAAAAGAAATAAGATAAATTAAAAAATATTAGAACTTATACTAGAATAAAAGATTGCTAAAGTTATTAGCAATCTTTTATCATTTGATATTCTATTAACTTTTCAACAATTTGTACTGCATTTGAGGCAGCACCTTTTCGAATATTATCTGCTACTACCCATAAATGTAATCCATTTTCTATACTATAATCACGGCGAATTCTACCAACATAAACCTCATCATGACCAGTAGCTATAGTTGCAAGAGGGTATTGATTATTGGAAAAATCATCTAATACAATAATATTAGGATAATTTTGTAATGCTTTTTTTATGTCATCTAATTCAAATGAATTTTCTAATTCAATGTTAATACTTTCACTATGAGAGTTTATAACAGGAACACGAACGCAAGTTGCGGTTACTTTTAAAGATGGTTTTTTTAATATTTTTCTAGTTTCATTAATCATTTTTTCTTCTTCTTTAGTATAGCCATTTTCTAAAAATACATCAATATGTGGTAAACAATTATTATAAATAGGATAAGGGAACTTTTTAGGTAATTCACCCTTTATCCCTTTTTCTAAATCCTCTATACCAAGTCTTCCAGCTCCTGATACAGCTTGATAAGTAGAATAAACTACTCTCTTAATTCCATATTGTTTATCTAAAGCTTTTAAAGGAAGAACCGCTTGAATAGTAGAACAATTTGGATTTGCAATAATGCCATGATGAGATTTTATTTCTTCGGGGTTTACTTCAGGAACAATTAAAGGAACATCTTTTTCCATACGAAAAGCACTACTGTTATCAACAACAACACATCCACAAGCAGCAGCAATAGGAGCATATTTTTTAGCAATATCAGAGCCAGCAGAAAAAATAGCAAAATCAAAACCTTCATTAAAAGAATTTTCGGTAAGTTCTTTTACAATATAAGGTTTTCCTTGAAAAATAATTTCTTTTCCAGAGGAACTAGAGGAAGCAAAAAATGAATATTCTGTAATTGGCAAATTTTTTTCTTCTAAAACAGTAAGAGCCATTCTTCCTACAACTCCAGTAGCTCCTACAACAGCAAGTTTATATTTTTTATTATTCATATATCACACCTTCTTTAATAAAAAAGTAAAATATAGTTATATGTTTACTTGACTTTTGTAACTATTATATGATAAATAAAAAAGAAAAGAAACAGTTTTTAAAGAAAAAAGTTTTAAGATTACTTAACCTAGTTAGATATTATTACAAGAAAGGAGTACACAGATATGGCTAACAAAATAAGAATTGCAATTTGCGGATATGGAAACCTTGGAAGAGGTGTTGAAAAAGCAATTGCAAAAAACAAAGACATGGAGTTAAAAGTTATTTTTACAAGGAGGGAACCAGAAAAAATAGCAAAACAAACCAAAACACCTGTTGTGTCAATTGAAGAAAGAAATGAATGGGTAGACTTAATTGATGTAGTTATTATGTGTGGAGGCTCAGCAACAGATTTACCTAAACAAGTGCCTATGTTTGCAGGTATGTTTAATACAGTAGATAGTTTTGATACACATGCAGATATACCAAGCTACTTTGCAAAAGTGGAACAAGAAGCTCAAAAAGGAGGTACAGTTTCCATTATTTCAACAGGTTGGGATCCTGGTATGTTTTCGATTAACAGATTATATGCTGAAGCTATTTTGCCAGAAGGTAAGACCTATACCTTTTGGGGAGAAGGTGTAAGCCAAGGACATTCAGATGCCATAAGAAGGATTGAAGGGGTTAAAAATGCTATCCAGTATACTATTCCAAAACAAGAAGCATTAGAATGTGTAAGAAATGGAGAAACACCAGAATTTACAACAAGGCAGAAGCATTTAAGAGAATGCTATGTTGTGCTAGAGGCAGGAGTTGATAAAAGCAAAATAGAGGCAGAAATTAAAAACATGCCAAAATATTTTGCAGATTATGATACCAATGTACACTTTATTAGTGAGGAAGAACTAATAAAAGAGCATAGTGGAATGCCACATGGAGGCAGTGTGATACACATTGCTGAAACTAGCGAAGAGAATAAGCAGGTAGTAGAATACAGTTTGAAGCTTGCTTCAAATCCAGAGTTTACAGGCTCTATTTTGGTGGCATATGCAAGAGCAGCATACCGAATGAAAAAAGAAGGAGCAAGTGGAGCAAAAACAGTTTTTGATGTAGCGCCGAACATGTTAAGTATGAAAACAACACAAGAGTTATTGAAAATGGTTTAGCAAGTAATATGAAATAGGCAAAGTAAGGAAGAGAAAATGAATTAACTCATTTTCCTTTTTTATTTGGAGTAAAAGAAGAATAGAAAAGTTGTAAAATGTAATTTATGCTATACAAATAAATTTGTATAGACCTTGTTTTATGTTACAAAAATGTAATACAAAAACTATTGACAAGTATCACTAGTTTACGATAAGATGTGGATAAGGATAAAAGTCGAAGGAGGAACAAAAGAAAAATGAAAAAAAGGAAAAATAGAGGAATTACCTTGATAGCTTTAGTAATCACGATAATCGTACTTTTAATACTAGCAGGAATCACGTTAAATTTAGTATTAGGAGAAAGAGGAATCTTCAAAATGGCAGAAGAAGGGAAAGAAAGCTATCAAATGGAGGCAGCAAAAGAAAAAGTAAGTATATTGTTATTAGATTATATTGCAACCAAATATGAATCAGGAGAAGAACTAGATGAGTATCTAAATAGAAAACAGCAAGAAGGAGAATTAGACGAAGTAATTAGTAATGGAGATGCAACTCATACTGTAATCACAAATGGTTATGAAATTATAGTAGATGATGAAAAATTAGAAATTATAGAAATAACAGAAGAAAGCTGGTTTATGCATCTAACAAGAGGAAAGGCAAAATTTGTATATACTATAGAGTCGGAATATGTAGCGGATGTAGATGTCGTAATACAGAGCGATGAAAGTGTAAAAATGTATAATATACAGTATAAAATAGGAGATGAAGAAGATGCAAATTGGATTGACTATGAAGAAGGGACAACATTTAAAGTTAAGGTAAATGGAACAATATATGGAAGAATTATTAATCGAGATACAGAAGAAATAGGATATGAATTTAAGTCAGAAATTAATGAGATAGACACAACTCTACCACAAGAAGCAATAATTACATTTAATACACCAGCAGTAAATGCAGGAGGAACAATACAAGCAACAGTAAAACTTGAAGACTTAGAATCTGGAATTGATTTATCGAATTGTAAATATATAGTAAATACATCTGCTACGAAGATAGGAGAAACTTCTACAACATGGGATTCGGCAACAGTAATTGCAGAGAATCCATATATATTTAATATAACTCAATCTTCAGTGATGACCTGCTATGTTCACGTTCTAAGTGTAGACTATTCAGGAAATAAAATTGAAACAGTTTCGTCATCAGTAAGATTTAGAGGTTCAGCGACTCTTTGGAGTACTAAGGAATGGGTGCCGGCGAATAGTTTCTGGGCGAATAACTTTTCTGCTGATGGCAATATGGTTTCTCATGTACAGGGACGCTCGTATATCTATAGTAGGTCTAGTTATGATTTAACGGCTTGTTCAACTATTACATTTACTTCAGCAGGATGCTTCAACGATACTTATTCGAAAGGACAGGAGTATATATCCTTTGGAGTTACTAAAAAACCTAGTTCTGGTTCCTTGGTGGTTGAAGATAAAAAGATTCTTTATACTGGTAAGGAATTTAGAGGAACTAAGTCATTTGTTATCGATGTGTCAAGTCTTACTGGAAATTATTATTTCATGTTTGATATTTATGGACCTTCGGGACGACGGAATTGGCTTTAATCCTTATTATGCAAGTCTTACATGGGTAAAATAACTGTATGTTGGGAACTTGAAAGAAACAAACAATTCAACTATATAGGATAAAAAAGATATAGTATAGAAAATAGTAGCTTACGTAAATAATTGATTATTAAAAGAGATTCATTTCATTGCTTTTGGAATGTTCAATCGATATAATGAAAGCAAAAATGGAGGTGCAAAAATGAAAAATAGAGGAATTACCTTGATAGCTTTAGTAATCACGATAATCGTACTTTTAATACTAGCAGGAATCACATTAAATTTAGTATTAGGAGAAAGAGGAATCTTCAAAATGGCAGAAGAAGGGAAAGTAAAATATGGAATCTCTCAATATATAGAAGAAGTAGAACTAGCAAGAGGAGAAGTGGCAATTGAAAAAGAAGGAAAGGTAACGATTGATGATTTAATTCAAAAAATAAAAGAAAATAAAATTGTACCAGAAGAAAATATTACAAAACTAAATGAGGAAACAGCAAAAATGGAAACAGTAGAAAAGTATATTATTATTGTAACAGCACAATCTACAGGGTACATAG
>CATLGL010000086.1 GCA_949935895.1 uncultured Clostridia bacterium | reverse complement strand
TCATCTAATACATCTATCATTTCTTCCATTCTAATTTCTCCATTCTTTCATCAAATTTATGTTTAGAGTATATCATCTTTTTTGTTAACTTACAACATATTATAGTTAATTTGTACCTATTGTGATTAACATACTGGCTTTTTTATAAAAAATTTATTAGAGCTTAAACATAATAATAAAGTTATAAAAATTGTTATTCAATCAAGCCCGTAATGGCTTGATTTTTATGTATACACTACCTTAGTCTGCTTCAAAAAAGTAAGTAGCACGCATTTTACATATATTCCAAAGGCTATCTAAGTAAAATGCCTTTCTTATATCACACATATACTTGTTTTACTATAAAAAACGATTTGCTTTATAGTGAATTTAGTTCATTGTAATATAAGTTTCACAAAGAAAGTATAAAAAGATTTACAAATATTCCATAAAATAGCCTTAAAAAATATTGTATAAACCTGTACTTTTTTAGAAAATCGTGCTAAAATAAATGTAAATTTGTATATAGGAGGATAAAAAATTGAAGACGAATGAAACCATTTTAATTCTTGACTTTTTTGGTCAATATAATCAATTAATTGCAAGACGTGTTAGAGAATGTAATGTGTACTCAGAAATTGTACCATATGATATTTCAGTTGAAAAAATTAAAGAAAAAAATCCAAAAGGAATTATTTTTACAGGTGGTCCATCTAGTGTTTATGTAGAAGATGCCAAAATGTGTGACCCTAAAATTTTTGAATTAGGTATTCCTATTTTAGGCATTTGTTATGGTATGCAACTAATGACCCATGTAATGAAACGGAAACGTTACAAGAGCTGAAAAACGTGAATATGGAGTTGTTCCTGTTAGTATTGATAATTCTTCTTTAATATTTGATGGTTTTGGAAATGAAAACGATTGTTTAATGAGCCATACAGATTTTGTATCTCAGGTACCAGAAGGTTTTAAAGTAATTGGAAAAACAGCTACTTGCCCTACTGCTGCTATGGAAAATAAAGATAAAAAATTTTACGCAATTCAATTCCATCCAGAAGTAAATAATACAGTAAATGGAACTAATATTATTAAAAACTTCTTATTTAAGGTTTGTGATTGCCATGGAGATTGGAAAATGTCTTCTTTTGTAGAAGAAACTGTTCAAAATTTAAAAGAAAAAATTGGAGATAAAAAAGCGTTATGTGCCCTATCTGGAGGTGTAGATTCTTCTGTTGCAGCCGTTTTGGTGCATAAAGCAATTGGAAAAAACTTAACATGTATTTTTGTTGACCATGGTCTTCTTCGTAAAAATGAAGGTGATGAAGTAGAAGAAATTTTTAGAAATCAATTTGATATTAATTTAGTTCGTGTTAATGCAAAAGATCGATTTTTAGAAAAGCTTGCTGGAGTAACTGACCCAGAAACGAAAAGAAAAATAATTGGAGAAGAATTTATTCGTGTATTTGAAGAAGAAGCTAAAAAAATTGGTACTGTTGATTATTTAGTACAAGGAACCATTTATCCAGATGTTATTGAAAGTGGTTTAGGAAAAGGTACTACAATAAAAAGCCATCACAATGTTCGGTGGACTTCCTGATTATGTGGATTTTAAAGAAATTGTTGAGCCTTTAAGAGATTTATTTAAAGATGAAGTTCGTAAAACAGGATTAGAATTAGAAATTCCTGAAAACTTAGTTTATCGCCAACCTTTCCCAGGTCCAGGACTTGCGATTCGTGTTATTGGAGATATTACAGAGGATAAATTAACAATATTAAAAGATGCAGATGCTATTTTTAGAGAAGAAATTAAATTATCTGGACTTGATAAAGAAATTAACCAATATTTTGCTGTATTAACGAATTTAAAAAGTGTTGGTGTTATGGGAGATGATAGAACTTATGATTATACAATTGCTCTTCGTGCTGTTACTACCTCAGACTTTATGACAGCAGTTTGGAGTAAAATTCCTTACGAAATTTTAGAAAAAGTTTCATCAAGAATTGTAAACGAAGTAAATCATGTAAATCGTGTAGTATATGATATTACAGGGAAACCACCTGCAACAATTGAATGGGAATAAAAATTGTAAAAAGAACGCCTTGCTTAAATGCAAGGACGTTCTTTTTGGTAGGCTTCCAAAATTTCATCTTTCACTGCCTCTACTTCAAAGGATGAAATTCCTTTTCTCAGAAGTTGTTCGGCAACTTGAAAGGGGTTGGATGCTTCCCACTCTTAAATCGCATAAAATTGAATTTTTTGCCTGTTGTTTTATCATATAGAGTTCCTCCTTTTATGCTGTTTGGCTATATACTACTACCAAACGATGATGCTTACAACTACCTTTTTATTATATAACATTTTACATAATTTAGCAACTTTTTTATTGCACAGCTGTTTTAAAAGAAGACAAACTAATTCCTTTAGACATGCGTACACGTGGTAAGGCAAATTTGTTTGTACCTTTATAGATTCTTCCCCCTTTTGTTGTAAAGGCTAATCGATAACCAGCATCTTTTAATACTTTTATCGTATTATCATTATAATGTCCAAATGGATAACAAAATATAGTACTATTGCCAATTATGTTTTTCGATTTTGTTACATCTTCTAACGCTTCTTTATAACTTAAATTTACAAATCTTCCTTTTCCATTTGCTCCTGCCCTATGCATATCATGTGAATGAGATTGGAAATCTAAATGACTTGAACGATAGGATTTTGGTAGCCAATCACCATTCCAACTAGTTACAACAAATGAAGTTGCTTTTACATTATACTTTTCGATAATAGGTATAGCATATTTAATAAAAGATTCTGCGCCATCATCAATAGTAATTACAACACTTTTTTCTGGTAATGTTATTTTTCCATCAATATAATCTTCTACTTCTTTCCATGTCGGAAAATAGAATTGATTATCTGCTAAATATTTCATCTGTTCTTCAAAATCTGAGACCTCCATAAAATTATTGTCTGTTCCCTTTTCTCCCTTACTTGCATCATAAAAAAAATGATACATTAAAACAGGAAGTCCTCCTTTTGATTTACCTAAAATAGTAGAGTTTGTTTCTGATTTCTTTTTTACGATTATTTTTCTAGTAATGCTACTTTTATTAAAGGAACTGTCTTCTACTGCATAGGTTATAGTATATTCACCCTCTTTTTTTGTATCTACTTTTCCTGTAATAACTACTTTATTGCTAATATCTCCATCATAATTGTCTTGTGCTGTACATCCTTCATCTTTATATGTTTCATTTAGAAAAATAGTTACTTCTTCTTTTCCTTTTAATGTAATGATAGGAGGAATCTCATCTTTTACTACAATGGTTCTTTCTACTTGAGCAAAACTTGTATTTTTTTCATTATATGCAATATATCTTAATCTATATTGGCCTGGTTTATTAGTATCCACTTTTCCTTCAATAATTACATTAGAAGAAACATCTTTATTATTGCAATTTGCCACAATACCATTTTCTATATATTCTTCATTCATCTTTAAAGTAATATTTTCATCACCAAGTAAAGAAATTGTAGGAATTGCATTTCTTCTATTTTCATTTTGCCATAGAATAAAAGAAATAGCTGCAATAACAGAAAACAAAATGATGATTATTAGTATAAGTAAGATTTTTGATTTATTTTTTATTTTCATTTATGGTACTCTCCCTTTTTTATTTTTCTACTCAATATTACTATGTTCGACAAAAAGTGTCAATATATAACTTTTCAATTATTTAATATATATGCTAAAAATAATGAAGAAATACCCATAAAAAAACTATCTAGTAGTAAAACTTAGATAGTTTTTAGGGTATTCATCAATTTCTTATAAAATCTTTATGCACCATTTTTAAACAGTAGTTTCTTATTTATAACTCTTATCTACTTCTTTTAACATAACATCATGTGCACTACCTTCTGCTATACTTACTTCAGAAACAAGTGTTAATCTTGCTTTTTCGTGTAATTCTGGAATAGTAATCGCTCCACAATTACACATTGTTGACTTAATTTTAGCAACAGTTACTGCTAAATTATCTTTTAAAGAACCAGCATATGGAATATAAGAATCAACGCCTTCTTCAAAGGATAATTTATTTTTATCTCCTCCTAAGTCATATCTTTGCCAGTTTCTTGCACGATTTGACCCCTCTCCCCAATATTCTTTTACAAAACTATTTCCTACTTTTAATATTCTTGTTGGGCTTTCATCAAAACGAGCAAAATATCTTCCCATCATAACAAAATCAGCACCTAATGCAAGTGCAATCGTAATATGATGGTCATGTACAATCCCTCCATCTGAGCAAATTGGAATATAAATTCCTGTTTCTTTGAAATATTCATCACGAGCAGAAACAACATCGATTAAAGCACTAGCTTGTCCACGTCCAATTCCTTTTGTCTCACGGGTAATACAAATTGAACCTCCTCCAACACCAACTTTAATGAAGTCAGCACCTGCTTCTGCTAAATAACGAAATCCTTCTTTATCTACTACATTTCCTGCTCCAATTTTAACAGTATCTCCGTATTTTTCTCTTACAAATTCAATGGTATTTTTTTGCCATATGGAATATCCATCAGAAGAATCCATACATACCATATCTACTCCTGCTTCTACCAATGCTGGTATTCTTTGCTCATAATCTCTTGTGTTAATACCAGCACCTACAATATATCGTTTATTCTCATCTAATAAAGAATTTGGATTATTTTTTCTTTCTTCATAGTCTCTTCTGAATACTAAATATTTTAAATTTCCTTCTTCTGTTAAAATTGGTAGACAGTTAATTTTATTATCCCAAATTATGTCATTTGCTTCTGCTAAGGTAATTCCTTTTTTAGCACAAATAGTATCTTCTGCTTTTGTCATAAATTCATCAATAGGTGCATCTTGATTATCCCTTGTAATACGGTAATCTTTATCTGTTACAATTCCTAAAAATTTTCCGTTTGCTGTTCCATCTTCTGTTACAATAACTGTAGAATGTCCTGTTTGTTCAACAAGTTCAATTACTTCTCTTAATGTAGTTCCACTTTTTACATTAGAATCACTAATTACAAAACCTGCTTTATGCTTTTTTACATGATATACCATTTCAGCTTGTGATTCGATTGACTGTGCACCATAAATAAATGCAACTCCACCTTCTCTTGCAAGAGCAATTCCCATTTCTTCTCCTGAAACAGATTGCATGATGGCAGATACCATTGGTACATTTGCTGAATACTTAGGTGTTTCTCCTTTTTTAAATTTAACAAGTGGTGTTTTTAAAGAAACTTTATCTGGAATGCAATCTTCGGTTGTTAAGTTTGGTAATAATAAAAATTCGTTAAATGTTCTTGAAATATCTTCTAAGATTTTTGCCATATTTAAAATCCCCCTCATACTTTAATTAACATAAATAATATTATACTATATAACTATCTTATTTGCAAGTAGGAGTCGATATTTTTATCGACTCGCTAAT
>CATLGL010000085.1 GCA_949935895.1 uncultured Clostridia bacterium | reverse complement strand
GACTAGATTATCTTATATTTGTGTAGGAATATATTTTTTGTTTTTTTACGTAGTCATACATAAAAAGGCAGGAAATGTATTCCTGCCTTTTTATGTATTCTTATTCTGGTTCTACAATACCATAATTTTTTGAATTTTTTAATTTAAATACTACATTTACTTTGTTTGTATCGATATTGATGAAAGTGTAAAAAATATCTTGTGGCTTTTCTTGTAGTTTTAAAATAGCATCCTCTACTGACATTGGTTTTGCTTCATAGTAAATTGTTTTAATAATTTCCTCTTCTACTTCACGTTTATCATTCATATGTAAATATTCTTTTTGTTTAATAGAGTCTTCCTTGTTCATTTTATCTTTTTTGGTTTTTGTTTTTCTAATTTGTCCTTCTAATATATCAATGTCTTTATCAATTGCTGCATATAAATCTTTATGTGCTGTTACTGCTTTATAAGTATCTCCATTTGCTAATACTAATAGTTCTGCAATCTGTTCATTCTTTTCACATCGAACTGTTGCTGTTACATCAATGTCCTCTCCAAAATATTTTACTAATTTTTCTACTTTTTTTGCTACATAATCTTTCATTGCTTCTGTTGCTTTTACATCTTTTCCTGTTATTTTAATGTTCATAATACTCTCTTCCTTTCCTTATTTCGTTTGTTCTTTGGTTATGGCATGATTATATACTATATTTTATTTTTTTGCAATTTCTTTAGAATAATTCTTCTAATTTATAATCTTTTTCTAATTTTTCTTTTACGTATATTTTAGCAATTAGTTCTAATTCTTTCCTACAATTTTCACTAATATTAAAAGAAAATAGCTTTTTGGGTGGTGCTAATGTAATATATAAAATTGCATCTTTTGTTGCACTTGATATTTGCATTACACTTTTGTCAAATTTTGCACAAATGCCACATTTAAAGCCACTATCTTTAAAACTAAAGTATAATAAATCCTCTTTTGCTCCGACATTCTTTGCAAGAGGATACATGTGGACTAAATCCTAAAATACACATTAATCGTATTTTAAATATTGTTATTACAAAGTCCATATTTTTGTCTGTCTCTGATAATGTATATAGTGTATTTAAATATAATTGTAACATTTTATAACTGTTTTCATTTTCGTTTGTAACATCATAAATAATTTTACTAATATGACTTGCGTATTTTAATTTGTCTAAATCTGTTCTTAAAGGATAAAACATTTCAATTGTTTCACAAGAATTGATATGATATGTACTTGCTCCTTGATATAACATATATTCTCCAAAGCATAAAAACTGGCTTCCAGCAAGAAGTGCACTTTTGGCCCTTCTTGCCCCTTTTGCAGCACAGCTTATTTTACCAAAACCTGGTGTTAACATCGTTAACATTTTATCATAATCTCCCATATTACTTTCTAATATTATTATTCCATTTGTTTTGAAGGCTCCCATTCTTTTCTTCACCCTTCATCTCATTTATATTTTTTTCCATATTTTCTACTTCGACTAATTCTAGAAATGTATTGATGTCACCTGTATTTTTAAATGTATTCCATGCGATTTGTTTGATCACATCCCTCATCTCCTTTTCTAAAAAGTAGTTACTGTTCAGACTATCATTTTTATTGTTTACTTGCATATCGTACTACATCTACTCTATTTATGTCCAAACATTAACAAAAAAGTATCTTTACTTTCTCTTATCTTTTGCATTTTCAAAGATTTTATGCTATATATTAAGTTTAAAGTTTTTCACAATATTTTCTTTATCTTGCCAATCTTCGTTTACTTTAACCCATGTTTTTAGGTTTACTTTTGTTTCTAACATTTTTTCTAAATCTTGTCTTGCATATGTTCCAATTTTTTTTAGCATTGTGCCATTTTTTCCAATAATAATTCCTTTATGTGAATTTCTTAAACAATAAATAGTTGCTTCTATATCATATATGTTTAATTCATTTTTAGTGTGTCTTAATTTCATTTTTTCTACTTCTACATATAATCCATGTGGAACTTCATCTTCTAATAATCGTAAAGCTTTTTCTCGTATTATTTCTTCTGCTAATTGCCTCATAGTTTGGTCTGTATATTCATCTATATCATAATAAGCAGGTCCTACTGGTAATAACTTTTCTATTTCCTCTACTAATTCTGTAATTTTATCCTGCTTTAATGCAGAAATTGGAATTACCGCATCAAAATTATACTCTTTACGATATTGTTCGATTAGATTAAGTAATGTTTCTCTTTTTACTAAATCAATTTTGTTAATGACTAGTATTGTCTTTTTCTTTGCTTCTTTTATTTTGTTTAAAATAATACCGGTCACCTTTTCCAATTTCTATACTTGTTGCTTCAATTAAAAATACAACAACTTCCACATCTTTTACACTACCAAATGCTGTCTCTATCATGGTATTACCTAACTTAGTTTTTGGTTTGTGAATTCCTGGTGTATCAATAAAAATAATTTGAGAATGTTTACGATTAACAATTGCACGAATTGCTGTTCTAGTTGTTTGGGGCTTATTAGCCATGATTGCAACTTTTTCACCTACTAACGCATTGATAAGTGTTGATTTTCCAACATTTGTTCTTCCAATAATTGATACAAATCCTGATTTAAATTCTTCCATTATTTCTTCTTCCTTCATTTTTTATATTATACTACTTCATTTTGCAAAATTTGTAAAATTAGCACGCTAAATTTTATGTTTTTTTCTTCCTTTTTTGCTTGACAAATATTCTTTTACTGTTTTGAAAAATGAGTCGATGAAGACATCGACCCTTACTAACTTATTCAATTATAACATTTGCATCAATTGGACATATCTGAATAAATGTGTTTCCATCATTTACTTTAATTTCATTTCCTTGTAAATCTTTATAAACGGTAGCTTCTGTCCTTGATGATTTGCTACATATAATTTCAATGGCTTTTCCATTAGTAATATAATATCCTTTTTTATCCCCAATATTTTTCAATCCTTGTCTATCTTTATTTTCTGGATCGTTTAACTTATAATTTTGTGCAAATGTTATAATAATATTTTTGGTTACAATATCTTGTTTTGTTACCCAATCGGTTTGTTTAGTATTTTTTGCATATCGGATATATCTTTTATTTACCTCATCATAAGTATAACTTACTGTATTACTTTTTGAATATGGAATAACTATATTTCTTGCTTCTTTTTGCGAAGCTAATTCTATTTCATCTACTTGATAATTTAATACACTTCTTTTGGCATTTGATTTTGTTCTATATCCTTTTGATTCTGCCATTTGCAATATTTTTTTAGTGCTTGTTACTGCATTATGTGGTGACTTTTTATCTTTTACTCTCCAAAAATCTGTAGAACTTTGTGTAATACCATTTAAATTATTTACTTTTAACGATTTTATATCTTTCTCTGCTTGAGGACTCCATCCAAAATGTACATATATCGCATCATTTTCCAATGCATAATCTAAAAAATAATGTCTTGAACTTCTAACAGGTCCAATTTTTTCTAAATCTACACCTTTAAATACTGGCATTAGCCTCGTTTCTCCACCCTCTACAATAATTTCATAAACAAGATATGCTTCATTTAGTCCAGCTTGTGGCCATGCTGATTTATGGTTATCTATCATAACTGCAATTGACCTATCATTTCCACTATAAATTTTTACTTTCTTTTCTTCTTCTTTTTGTTTTCCTGTATCATTTCCTAAAGAAATGAGTGTATTATCTGGTTTTTGTTTATTTTCACTATTTCCCAGTATACTCATCGCTAATAATACACCTGCTAATATACTTAACACTACTAATATTACAATTAAAATTTTAATTCCTCTATTTCTCACTTGTTTCACTCTTTTCTTTATTGATTCATTTTATTTTTCAATTGTTAACATATTAAACACATCTGAAATCGCTGTAAAAGATGTTGTATGTAAATAAAGAACTGCTAATCCATATAATAGAATAACAACGAATATTCCCACACAAGCTCCTACCATAATTTCTAGTTTAGTACGTTTTCCTACTTGATAACGGTTAATCGCAACCAATAGTGCAAGTACTAGTGATAATGTAAATATAACAACATTTCTTGTAGTAATCCATACAACTGTTAAGGCTGCAAATGCTATTGCTGTTTGGCCACTTGGTATAAAATCTTTTTTATTTTTTGTTGCGGTAGCTTTTAATGTAACAATGACAATAACCGTTAGTAAAACACAAACAAATGCTAAATGTACTGGGGAATTAACAATCTCTTCTACTAATTTTAGACCTATTGTACTAATTTTCTCAAAAAATAAAAAGTATGCTACAATCACAGCATTAATAGCTGCAATTACAACAGCTCCTGCTCCTACATCTTTTGCAATCTTTGCTTTTGGATGGTATAAATCGGTATATAAATCAACAACTGTTTCAATGGCTGTGTTAATCATTTCTGCTATAATAATTAGTATTACTGTAAACATTAAGCATAGAAATTCTGCTTTTGACAAATCAAAAAATAAACTAATTAGCATAACAGCCACAGCTATGATTAACTGTTTTTTAATATTGCTTTGGGTTGTAATTGCATAAATAATACCATCTAACGCATTTTGACATGCATCTAAAAAATTACCATTTTTCATTTTATGTGGTTCTTCTTTTTTCATCCTTTTCACCTATCTAAATTCTTATCAGCTTCAACTCTTGCAATACTTTTTCTTCTTTTGGTCTCATTTTTCTTTTATCTTCATCGTTTATATGGTCATAGCCCATCAAATGATAAAAACCATGAACAATCATATATGCTAATTCTCGATTAAAACTATGTCCATATTCTTTTGCCTGATTTTCTACTTGTTGTATTGATATTACTATATCTCCTAAAACATCTTCTATTACATTATTATTTTGTAAAAGCAAACTTGCAATTTCTTCTTTTTCAAACATAGGAAATGATAATACATCTGTTGCTTTATCAATATTACGATATTCTTTATTCATTTTTTGAATATTGTCTGGATTAGTTAAAGTTACTGAAACATATAAGTTAGAGTCCATTAATTGTTCTTCTTGGAAGCATTGCTTCATTACAGTTTTTATAATTGCTTCATATTCCTCTTTTGGGGCTACTTCTATATATTCAATTTGTACAATTTGTTTCATTTTATTTTCTCCAATTTATGCAACAACAGTTTTTTTCTTTACATATTTTTGTTTTAAAGTAGTATAACAATTTCTTAAATTCTTCATAACTCCTAACTCTACTAATTTATGCTTGTAGAATTTAATAATTTGTTCATATTTCTCAGATTTTGCACTTACTGCTTTTAAATCATTTTTGATAAATAGAATTTCTTTTTGTTTTGTATATTCTGTTTGATTAGTTTCCTTTATCTTCTCAATTTTTTTATACTCTTCCCAAAATTTTTTGTATTCTTCTCTTTGTTTTGGTTTGTCCCAATATATTTTAGTAGATAATAAACGAACATTGTAATCTTCAATTAGTGTAATTAACATTTCATAAGCACTATTTTTCTTTTTCTCTATTGCTGATTCTAATATTAGATTTCTTGTATCTTTTAATAATTTAATATAACATTGTTCTGCAACAATTAGTGGCAAGCTATGAGTAAATAGCGTTCTACTAATTCCTAATAACACTAATTTTTTCTCAATAATATCTCTTTTGTCTAATTTTCCTGCTAAAAATGTATTAAACTTATCATATTGCGATAAAATTTCTTGGTAGGCTCCTTCTTTTTCTATTTCCATTTTAATTGGTAAAATACTAGAAATATATTCTTCTAAGGTTTGGAAAATATTTTCATATATTTCATCTCTTCTTTGCTTAGTAACCATATGGTCTGCTAACTGAATGGAATAATTTTTTAGGATTCCTTTATATAAACTTTCCATTTTATTAATATAGAATACTTTATATTGTTTTAATAGCTTTTCTTTATTT